>JAZRWV010000249.1:0-6352 GCA_045599925.1 Myxococcota bacterium | reverse complement strand
ACTTTTCATCCGTATCCAGAAGTTTTACGGTGATGGATTCGACATAAAGCTGCGAGAGCAACGGAATCTCACGAGAACTCATATCATCTGACTGAATGATGAGGAAATTTTCGGAGGAATCTTCGATCACAGATGTCATTGTTATATCCCATCCATCTGTTTCATATATCTTGGGGTTGCCTCTATCGGAAATCAGCTCGAGTTTTGAAGTAAGTGTCCCCTCTATTCCTTCGACATGCCATTTGACTTCAAATCGATGATGCATGCGTGCATCGTCATCTCTTCTTCTCTTCATAGTAAGCATCAGCACAGAACCATCCAACGGACTGATGAAATAACCAGGTTTCTTTCCGCCACCAACATAATAGCTGTCAAGCCCATTAATTTCCCAGCCATTCTTAATCACCAGATCGACATAAGGACCATTGAGCCCCTCTTGTTCTCTGCACTCCCGAACAATGCCAAGCGCCTCGTAATCCTTACACGTCTTATAGCCTTTAGTGAAATCGATGGTAAACTCTCTGGGCTCAATGGAAGCACATGTATAATTGAGGCTTGGAGCACATGTATAACCATCCTTACAGATATCCTGACCATAAAGCAGACTATAAATCGAATCGCATCCGCAGCCTCTGACATTATCGGGATCTATTCTGCAAACATTGCCCTTATAACCATCCCCGGAAGCCTTCCTGCATTCAGATGGATCGCAGGGATCATAACAGACGTGATCATTTCCGCACAAAAAGCCTCGATTGCAGTCAGAGTCCTTATTGCATCCGCAAGTGTCATAAAGACAGATATTGCCTTTATATGAACTCGAATCTTCGTACTTGCATTTGGAGGGCGTGCAGGTCAGTTTATCATCTTCGGTTGCGAACCGGACATGAACGGAATGCACCTTGATGACACTGGATCCGGTTCCCGTCATGGTGAACCCGGTGGCGGTTTCTGTAGGAATAAAGGATATATTCATATCTTCATTCTGGACATCAGCCGTATAGGTGTTCATACGAACCGGGGAAGCATTATCGGCGATCATCAGCTGATTATTGGCCCACACGGCCTCTCTGCTGCCATGCTGCCAGACGACATCGAGCACGCTGTCTGTCGATATTCCCGTAAATTTGATATAATAATCCGATCCGGGAGCTTTCAGATTGGCAAAACCGCCGGAAATGCTGCTTGCATGAATTTCTGCAACCGCACCGGTTGTAAATTTCAGTGTATATATATTATTATTTTTAGAGCATTCGAGGAGATCATTGACTTCCTGGAAGCCATCACAGGAATTCGTCTTTGGAATCGTCAGTTTGAAGCCATCCACGGCGACATCCGCCTGACCTTTTGAGCAGAAACCGACGGCAAGATTGCAGTAATACCCCTCATTGCAGTCCTTATCCGTAATACAGCCGCATGTTTCTCCGCCGAACCATGGATCTTCGGCACAAATATTCCCCTGATAATCCTCACCTGACATTTTTTTGCAATCGTCAGGACGGCACAGAACCGGTTGTTCAGCACATTCCCCGGATTCGCAGGCATACCCCTCTGAACATGCCGACTTTATGACCCACTGACCATTCTCACAAATCTCTGGCAGACCGCCTTCTGTGCATCTTTTTTGGTCATTTTCGCATTCCGATTTGACGACTTCCACACATCGACCATCAAGACACTTTAGATCATTACCGCAGGCAAAGAGAGACATCCATTTGCCAATGGCGCAGAGTTCAATTTTGCCTTCCGGCGAGCATCGTTTTTCACCGACAGTGCATTCCTCCTGTTCATTATCCACGCAATTGCCGTCGAGGCATTTTTCTTCCGTATCACAGCTGCCATTATCATCCCATTTGCCGTCTTTACAAACCTGCGGAATGCCGTCAACACTGCATCTTTTTGAATAATTCACACATTCTGCCGCGGCTTTATTTACGCAGGAACCATCGACGCATTTTTCATCAGACTTGCATTCAGTCAGATTTTGCCATTTTCCTTTTTCACATTTCTGAGGGATTCCCTTTTCATCACATTGCGTAACAGAACCGGAGCATTCAGGTTTGTCATCGGAAACGCAGCTGCCGTCCACACATTTGAGGCCTGCTGCGCATTTATCCTGATCAGTCCATTTGCCGTCCTTACAAACCTGCGGAACACCTTCTTTTGTGCATTGTTTGGCGGTTCCAGTACACTCGGGAGCATTTTCGGAAACGCAGCTGCCGTCCACACATTTGAGACCTGCTGCGCATTTATCCTGATCAGTCCATTTGCCGTCTTTACAAACCTGCGGAACACCTTCTTTTGTGCATTGTTTGGCGGTTCCAGTACATTCAGGAGCATTTTCGGAAACGCAGCTGCCGTCCACACATTTGAGGCCTGCTGCGCATTTTGCCTGTTCGACCCAATGCTGTTCCTTACATATCTGAGGAACACCGACTTCACTGCACTGAATGGCATCATTGACACATTCCGGATCTTTATTATCATTTTTGTCATCAGAACATGCTGCAGCACTTGCGAACGCAGCTAAAACCAGAGCAAAATAGAGTTTGTTTTTCATGAGTACCTTCCAGAAATAATCCAATAAATAGAAATGCCATCATATGCCGCAACACCAAAACAGCATAAATCAGCATAATTTTAACCAATATAGCATAATTTTAACCAATATGCTAATTATATTATAGCAGACAGCTCACATCCGTGCAAACATGGAATAGTGAGTAGTGAATAGTGAGTAGTGAATAGTGAATAGTGAGTAGTGAGTAGTGAATAGTGAGTAGTGAATAGTGAGTAGTGAGTAGTGAATAGTGAGTAGTGAATAGTGAGTAGTGAATAGTGAGTAGTGAATAGTGAGTAGTGAATAGTGAGTGGTGAGCAGTGAGTAGTGAGTGTTACTGATGTTGTACAAAAATAATTGACACTTTTTCTGCAAGGATTCTGTAAAACAGCAGAAGCCGTAGGAGGGCATCTATGATGAAAAGAAACCATTATGATCACGAGTTCAAAATTCAGGCTGTCAAATTGGCGCTTGAAATAGGCCAGGCTAAAGCCTGCACGGAGTTGAATCACCCTGAAAACACAGTTTATGGTTGAATGCACGCATACCATCAGGGAAAGCCAGCTCTCGGTCCAGGCCCTCAAACACCAGCACAAGCACTGACAATGAGCGAAGAACTCATAGAGCAGCGAGAACAGGTAAATGAATTGAGACGAGAGAATAAGCACTATTAATGCAGTATATGTTGGAAATGATGAACATGATGCAGGACAATACGCTGCCCCCTGTAGCAATTGTCAACGAACCTTTAAAGAGTTAACCTTTAAGGAGAACACATGAAACAAATCACTTTAAACAGATTGCATGCTTCAGGGTGGGATGAGAACCGGTGCGTGGATTATTTGAGCATTGTTCAGGCATACGAAAATGAAAAGCTCACTATGCCAGAAGCTCTAAAGCAACTTTTTTCACGTTTTGCCTTCTTAAATGTTCGATATGAAAAAAGGCCAGGCGAGTATGAAAAACATTCTTTTAATCCTGTTTATGAATTCAAATATCTTCATAAATCAGATTATGAAGATATGTTTTCAGATTATTCAATAGATGGCATGGTTTATCCCGTTGGAAGTGCCTATGATGGCAATATGACTATTTATATGCACGAAAATGGAACATTCTATTTATATATGGATGGGGGACCATTGATTGATATTGGAAATTCTATTGACAGCATGTTGGATTGCGTTGTTGGTGATTCAGTTGGAACAGAAATCAAGCCGCAGTAATATTGTCATAAAAGCTCGCTGACGCCGCCATTCCTTATTCACACGACTTAATCGCCGCAATATCCTTATGATATTCAGAATTCCAACGGGTGAGTTCCTGATTGAAGGACGATGCATTGCAAAACATACGGCTCATATCTTTAACATTGGATATATTCCAGGCATCAAGCGGATGATTAAAAGATTTAGCACCGACAAACATACCGGACATATCCTCGACATTTGCAATATTCCACGAATCAAGCGGCTGGTTAAAGGATTCCGCATGAATGAACATATCAAACATCTTTTTCACTTTTGAAACGTCCCATGCATTGAGCGGCTGATTGAATGAGACCGCCCATTCAAACATCGCCTGCATCAGTTCGACGTTCGATACATTCCATTTTTCGATTGGCTGATTGAATGCCCTCGCCTCATGAAACATACCGGACATATCATTTAAATGAGAAACGTCCCAGCTTTCGAGCGGCTGATTAAATGACTTGGCATAAGAAAACATGAAGGACATATTTGTAACATTGGAAACATCCCATTTTTCGATTGGCTGGTTAAACGATTCGGCATTAGAGAACAATCTCTTCATATTCGTTACATTTGAAACGTCCCAGCGTTCAATTTTTCCATTAAATTGTTTACATTCAAGAAAGAAATCCTCCAAATCTGACAATTTGCCAGCATCTGGAATATCAATCGCGTTCATCTGAGCCAGTGAAGAATATTGAAAAGCACCTTTTTTGAAACTGACTGGACCAAAGGAAACGATATCGATGAGGTTATGATTTATTGATCGTTTTTTCAGACTTAGAGCCTCTGATTCGGCTTTAGTTGCACCATCAGAACTGCCATAACACTTTCCCCAGCCATCGAGTTCACCGGAAATGGCGACATGGACATCGCCGCCGTTTTTGTACTCATGGGAAAGGATATTTCTAAAGGAGTCCGGACATTTTTCGACTTTTTCTACCGTTCCATCGCCCCAATCCAAAGTAAAATTGCATTTTTCAGCCTCAACAACCGGCAATTCGACGCGCCCGCCGGCCTCGACTCGCCAGACCGTTTCAAATTTCTTCGAAGCACATCGTCCATCACTGCGGCAATAAAAGCCGCTGTTCACACACTGATCGTCCGAAGTGCATCGCGTCGAACATCGATATCCAATGACGCTGTCACAAAAGCCGTCCTTTGCATCCAGTGCGGTGTCGCAGTCGGCATAAACACGGCATTCCTTTCCCTGTTTTGCGGCCGTTTCAAAACTATCCAGCATGAGGTTATGATTATTGTCGCCTTCAAAATCAGTCTGGGCTTTTTCATCGACATAAGCGGCATAAACTGCCTCTTGCCGGGCACGAACGGCCTCCTCTGCAGCCGCGTTATTCGCGCTTTCAGTGGGCGCAGCCTGACTGTCTGGCAAAACCGCAGCGTTTTGTTCATCGCCAACTGGCGCAACGACATCTGTCGGCTGTGCTTTATTCGAACAGCCAAATGACGAAACGATGACAAAAGTGATAAGCATGACAAAAATCGATTTGCCGAAACGACATGCGCGGTTTACGCACATAAAACGCTCACCGGAGAATAGACACTGGTTGAAATGCGCAAACAGTCCCATCCTATCGACGTAAAACTGCGAATTATCGACATTCTGCTTAAATCTGTTCAATCCCTTATTCAGAAACATTCCCATGATGCACCTCCGTAGCGCGTGTACGCAAAATCTGCGGGAGTATAAACGATGGGAGTGCAAAGACAAAAAGAAAACCGCACTAGCCAGGGCATGCTATTATATGCGCAACTCTCAGATTCGGAATAATAGGAGAAGATATTTTTATAAATATATTAATATAATTGGGTAGGAGACTAGCCATTAGTTGGCTAGTCTCCTACCACACCACCGTGCATACCATTTGGTACGCAGCGGTTCCTTTGCAATTACACCAAATGGCGTATGTGTTCTGGCTTCGGCCATCCTTCGGTGATAAGCGCTCTGTCATACCTTCGGCGTTCCGCGCCTAATCAATGACAGCAGCCACGGCCACAGCCATGTTTTGTGCTTTCTTTTATCTCACCTCTGGTAACTTTCATTCCCATAGCACTTGCAAAGGTTCGACCCTTCCCGAATTCACATTCGGTACTATGGCCTCTGCTGACTTCTCATCGTTATCTTGCAGCTTTCCAGCCCCGACGAGACCTCCTCGGGTACTCACACATTCTTTCTCTCCATCTATCTGCCTCATTTACCGTGAACATTTCCGTGTAGTTATTGGGCTTCGATTTGTTTGGCAACCGTACCCATGTTCTCGGCCTTATATGGGGGTTCTGTTCGCCAGACCGGAGATTTGCTTACACCTTCCTTCAGATTCCACCTCACGATGGACCCCCTTGGTGATCGGCTATATCCTTCCCACTACCAGGCGGATTCTGGCCTTTCACCCGTTAGAACGTGCGCCCGCCGAGCGCACCAAAAAAAAATGCGGCGCGTATTGGCATTGCCAATGGCGCCGCGAGCCCGGGCGTATTCGGCGAAGCCGAACAGCCGGGCCACAACAAGAAATAATGAATCGTT
>JAZRWV010000248.1:0-7676 GCA_045599925.1 Myxococcota bacterium | reverse complement strand
TTTGCCAAACCAATTCTCATCTGACACCGATTAAGGTCTAAAAGCTGCGACACAAAAAGTTTGACGGGGGGAAATGCGTTTTGCGATTAGGCAAAACGTAAAGGGAGAGGTGTGTCAATCCTCCCCCCGCTGAGTAGTAACAGACATGAAACAGGAAAAGAAAACGACAAAGAAAATATCGAAGAAATGAGGTAGGAATATGGAAAAGTTTATTCTGTCAAAGCCGTTCAAACTTCAATCAGGAACAGAGATCAAAGCGTTCAATCTGAAATTTGATGAACTGTCGGTTGCTGATTTCAGACAGATTTGCAAATTCGAGGCGCAAATCACGAATGCGCAATCGATTTCCATGATGGATGCCGTCAATGACAGACAGCTCAAATTCGAGTTTCAGCTTGCATCCGGATTTCTGGCAGCTATGAAAGGGACTGACGGACTGAAAGATGATGATTTCACGCGTCTTTCGATGCAGGATTCATTGTCACTTGCAAAGGTTGCGTCTTTTTTTTGGCTGGATATGGGCTTCGAACATCCAAAGACATACGAAGCCTCTATGGCGCCATCGGAAGACTCGCCATCGACTTCCACACCGACATCATCCGATTGATGGAAATGCCGATCGATGCGGTCTATTTCCATTTCAGGATGATTAAGGACGGGATGAAGTGAGAATCAGAGAGAAGAACCCCAAAGAATGAGCAGTATAGGTAATAGAAAGATTAATATCGGCAGCCCGATACCTATAATATTCCAGAGCCAATACTCAAGAACCGTTTCTTCCCATATCTCCCCTGTGTGTGTGTCTCTATAACGGATTGTTTTCATGACAACCTCCATCGAGAGAAAAAAGAAACCCATTTGGTTTATAATGAAACAAACAAAACGAGGCAATAAAAAATGAGCGAACTCGTATCTAAATACACAATCGATCTCGTTGTTAATGAAGACAAAACAAGGGATTCTCTTAGACATTTAAAGGATTCGCTTTCTAACGTCGCGTCTGGTTTGAACACGAATGAAATCAATAGAGAATTTGAGAAAATGAGCAAATCTCTAACGGGGATTATATCGGACACGACAGAAAGCTCAAAAAAAGCGCTGGATCGATTTTCTAACGACACAAAAACGGCGATCACAAGTCTTGAAAAGCAATACGCAGGACTTAAAACAAGACAGGAATCTGTTCAGTCCGAATATGATAAACTCACGAAAGAACTTGAGCGACAAAAAGATATTTATGCATCAGAATTTTCAACCGAAAAAATGAAACTTGATGCCGCAAATGAGGTTTATCGTTTATCCAAAATAATAGAAAAACATGAATACGTTACTCTTGAATCGAATATCGCACAAAACAGAGAGACTAGAAAACGCCTGAAAACGCTTGAGCTAACAGCAAGAAATGTTAACACAAGATTAAAATATGAAGAAAAAGCAAAGAAATTAACAGAGCTGACAGGCAGACTTGAAAAGGCACAGAATGAAAATAAGCGAAAGTTCCTTAAATTTGTTTCAAAATCAGATACAGACGAGATCAAATCTTTGAAAGAAAAAATAAGACTTTTGCAGGATGAGGAACGGCAGGAAAAGAAGATTGGTCAGACTGTTGAGAAAGTGGCAAAAGAACAAGATAAGGCAATAAAGGATAGGTCGAGATTATTGCAGAATGCATATAACGCTGCTGGACTTGTTGGTGGTGCAGGAAGAGCGATAGGTGCAGGCGTGAAAGCGGTTGCAGCGGGAGGCAAGTTCGCTGCAGGGATGATTGGCGGCGCTGTTCAGGCGGCAGCACAAACAGCAGATCGGGAAGTCGAAAAAGAGCATCAGGCAAACAGGATTAAGGGATTCTCCGGCGATGAAGCAAAGAACGTTCTGAATGAACTCTATATCAGAACAGGCGCTGATTATTCGCAGATCGTCGATGCCATCAATCTCGTTCAATCGACGCTCAAAGGCGCAAAGAAAGATGAGATATTGTCAGCTGCTGAAATTGAGATGCGTTATCCTGGAATGAGTGCGGCATTTGCTTCGACGACTTCGGCATCAAATGTCGGTAATTTCAATATTTATGCGAACCGGATGAAGGCAATCCAGAAGGCAACCGGTGTTACAGACGAACAAATCCAATCATCGACGCAGATGTTCGCAAACATGAAATCGTCTGACCTTGGAAATGCAAAAGTTACAGAGCTTCAAGCCGTTTATCTGGGTTTGCAAAGCAGTGGCGCCTTCGAATCACAGGAAGAACTGGATTCCGCATTTAATCGATTCTTAAAAAGTCAAAGAAATTCTAACGAGAACGTTGCAGAGGCAGCAAGCAAATTCAAATGGTCTGAAGGTATCCAGAATGACAGAAACCGTTTGCAGGCATCCAATACGCTTGGCGGCATGGATTGGTCTGGAATTGTTGAGCTGACTAAAACAAAAGATTCAAGTGAAATCCAAAAGACAGAATCTGAACAGATGGCGGCAAACATGCGGCGAATGGAAGAACAAAAGAACAAGCTGCTCATGACGCTCATCCCTGCTGCCATTCCACTCGTTGAGGGATTGGCAAAAATATTAGAAGGCGATGGGGCAAAAAAGATCGTCGATGGTCTAACTTCGATATTTAAAACAGTCGTTCCGCTTCTTTGCAGAGTTCTTGAGGCATTCGATAAGTATGTTCTGGATAACTTGAGAAGAGTCATGGAATGGTTTGCTAATTCAGATGCCGTCAAAAAGGCTGCCGAAGTATTTATGAAGATTTCCGGCGGATCAGGTGTCAATACCGGAGCGATTCCGCAGAACGCAAACGGCGGCATTGCGATTGGCCCGTCGATTGTCGGTGAACGTGCATTTCAGCCGGAAATGATACTGCCATTGGATTATTCGAGGACAACGAGAGCGGGAAATATCATTCAAAACGTTGCTCAGACATTCAATATGAGCGGCAGCGAGACGACGGCATTGTCACTGGCACAGGCCGTTAAGTCGAGGGATTTTAGGCGCGCGACATCACAGAATGCGTTTATTACGTCGCGAAGCGGCGCGTTTTGACGGAGGTGTATCATGAGAAAAGTCATTGCATCAGACGGAGATACATGGGATTCGATTGCATACAAATACACAGGCGATGAGTTCCAATGCGATGAAATCAGACAGGTAAATTCACGGGATTACAGCGATGTGATCATGTTTGAAGGCGGTGAAAGCATCGTCATTCCGGATGCAGCCATTGTTCAGACGTCGATCATCAAGGCGCCATGGGAGTGAGACATGTATTACTTATCATGGGCGGATCAGCAAATACCGATATGCTTTGTGACTGGGCTGTCTTATGCGAAGCGCGCGAAGGTGATTGAACACACTGGCGGCTATGTTTCGACGCGTGGATTTGAGGCGGCTGAAATATCTGTCCAAATTCAGGTGACGCGTTCTGCGTGCATGGCGTTTGATTTGAATTTCGATGAGGAAGTCGCGAAAGTTCGATCGCTTCGTGCAGACAAGGACAGTCCATCCGGCGGTGTCACACTCGGCGGTTATCCGATCTATCCTGAGCTTCAGTTTGCTTTGACAAACATCAACACGACGTTCAACGCCGATTCCGTTGCAGGCGTCAGCGTGTATGCCTGCGATCTGGTTCTGAGCGGCGTCGAGTGCACAAAAGAAGTATGCCGAAACCGCGCGCTTGAGTTCGCTCCGGAGACTGTCATTCCTTCCGTCTCGCTGAAGTGCAAGGGGAAAAAGCTCATTCTTCAGGACGGAAATCAGATTTCAGGTCTAATCACGTCTCCGAACGACTGTGAAGTCGAATGCATCCTCGGCGCAGACAGTCAGAAAGCATCACGAAAGGGATTTATCCAGGACGTTATCGACGAAGGCGGAACCATCGAAATTGATTTGCCTTCGGGACTGACAGTTTTCAATGTCATTTCTGCATCATTGAACGGAAATATTCTGTCTTTGACGGGTTCGATATTCCCTGAAAGCGCTTATCAGGCAGAGACAAAGACATTCAGAAACAAGGACATCAAAGAGATTGTCGAAACACTGCTCAGAGACTGCGGGGCCGATGACATCGATGTCAGAATATCCGGCATGGTGGATTATTTCAGGATGTCGAAATCGCCGCTTGAGACACTGGAAGACCTTCAAAACAGCGCAGGTTTTATCGTGAATGCCAGGGCGAACAAGATAACGGTCGCATGGGTTCCTGACATCATCGATGCGCAAAAGGATATTGAGGGAACCATCATCGATGATGATGCACACGAGCGGATTGCAAAGGTTTTGTGGAAAGACGGTCTGCATGAAGTTGAAGCCGGGGACGGAAACGGCGAAACCATCGAAATCAATTCGTGCTTTTCGTCGAGTGACAAGAGTTTTGCAGGGCATGTGCTCGCATACCGTAGATACAATGCGACGTTTATTGCCATCGAAGGCGTTATTGACAATGAAATCGGACATCATTCACAGGTTGGTGTCTTGAAGGATGACACAAGCGTTCCATGCATTGTGGACTTTTATCAATGCGACTGGGTGAACGGCATTGCAAGATATGAATGCAGGTGGGTGTGATATGTTCGGATTATGGAAAATAAAGAAGCTGTATGACGAAGACAGCGCGGGCGCGGCACGCATTGCGGATGTCGTGTCGTGCATGAACGAAGCCATCGAAGGTTCTCTGTATTTGCCGCCTTATCTTCGGCAGAACCAGTGCGGGATCGATGTTGATGCGGTTGTTGTCGGCTATCTGGATGACGTGACAGGAAAAGGCGCTGCATTCTGTGGACTGGATGATGCCGATTACGGGTATTTTCTGGATGCAGACATTGAAATCAAAAAGACATTAAAGGTGTGTCAGAAAGCGACGTTTGACGATGAAATCGAGGCTGCAGGCGATATCACATCGACATCCGGTGATGTGAAAGCAGGAACCGTATCACTTAAAAATCACGTTCATCAGGCAACGCTTTCTGTTTCGACAACAGGTTCAGCTACTTCTCAGACGGGAACGGCAACGGGGAGCACAAACGCACCTACGCCATAAACATTGCGAGCCGTATGCAATAGGCGAGCATGCGCGCGTATGCAATAGCGCGCGAAGGAAAAACAAATGAGATATGGATTTGTGACAAAAAGCGGCGATGAGTACGAATTCAAAGGTACTCTATCCATGTCGATCGGTTCTGGTATGGAGCTTGATACGCGCTATGGGTATGACGCATCAAAAAGGCCGCAGTCGCTGACACGGCGCAAACGGAATGCAGCCAGAACTGCATCGTTGAACATCACAATTGTTCGGACTTCTGTTGTTGATTTGTTCAGTGAAATACAGAAATACGAAGAGCTTGCAGGCGCAACGGGCGATCTTTTCTGGGCTGACAATAACCATGGATTGTGGTGTATAAAAGACATTTCATACTCGCTTGCAATCGATACAACTGATATAATAAGCAGTATTCAGATTTCCATTAATCTGAGTGAGGGTTATATGGAAAAGGCGAAGGCAAAACAAAAGCCGGTTACGGTCCGTTTATTGTAGAGGTGAAACATGAGCAATCTTCCTGATTTCATAAACTACACCACAGAGAGCATTTTTGAGCTGTTAAAAGAAAAATATTATGAGCAGCTCGGAGAACCAATGCAGATCGGATCTGACGAATTTTCATGTGCATCTGTGTTTTCATACTGCCTTGCCGTGATGACGACTGCGATAAACACGGCAGCTAAAAGCAGATTTATCGATGGCGCATCAGGTGAAGCTCTTGATGGCATTGCAGAGTCTTTTGGTCTTACAAGGTCAAATAAAGAATATCCTGCAAGAGCAGTCTTCAGGATCACTAGAAATCCCGTTTATTCGACAGGAACATACCAGTATGCCCCTGGAACGCTTTCTGTAAAAACGGACGACGGTATTGAGTTTACGAATAAAACGCGATTTGTAACAGATCCATCTGACATTGGCGCGGTTGTTGAGCTTGTTTTATATTGCACAGAAAACGGCTCAAAACACAACAACATTGCAACAGGCGCAGTTTGTGTCATTGAAGAAGGCGGCATTTTCAGCAGCATTTCGAACTATGAAATGACATACGGCGGTTTTGATGGATATCCGTACACAGAAGAAGGCGATGAAGCATTCAGGGAGTTGATAAAGTCGCAGTTAAAGCAGCCTGTTGTCGGTGGTTCTGCGCCTGCGTATGAAGCAAAAGCACGTCAGGCGGATCCGCTTGTGAAAGATGTCGTATGCCTGAAAGATGGTGACGAGGGGTTTGTGAAAGGCGTCGTGAAGCTTTATGTTCTCTGTGACGATCGATACAGACTGTCGGCTGAATATCCCGGCGGAATCATTGCGAAAGTTCAGGATGCATGTTCTGACGTTAATTTCAGAGCGATCGGGGATACTGTCGTCGCGGATTTATATAACCAGAACGGAATCGGGCTTTCCGGGTATTTGAGGATAAAATATCCTGAGCGCTTCAGAGCGAACGCAGAGGCGCATTACAACAGGACTATGAATGAATACAGGTCATGGTTGATGGATAAATTCAGAAGGCCATACAACGAGTCAGAGCTTGTAAAACGTTTTATAACACCAGACTCTGACGGAGTTTTCGCGATTTCAGCAGAAGACACGTCACTCATTAATAAATATTTTATGCCAAACGTTGGAACGGTGAATGTTTTGTCGTTTGATACATACTCAGCAATGATATCAAACAATTACATAACATTTATCGATGAGGACGCTGTCCCTGTTGGATGAGGTGATATATGCGTGAAAACACAGGCCAATGTATCGTAAACTGTCTCAAATGCAGACGCGGAAGCCATATTCTTTTCAGAAAGTTCGGATTGAACGTGACAGACCTGCCATGCAAACTAAGACGTGAAAAGATACAGGAACAGGTTTCGATGTTTTATCCGGATGTGACAGATGTTTCCATCACACAGAAAGGTGAAAACAATTATGACGTCAACATAAAGGCGGTATCAAATGAAACTGAATGACATTGAATCAAAAAGATTACTGCCTGTATTTTCGAGAGAACAGGCTGACTGGATTTGCAACGCACTCGATGTGTTTGTAAAGGCGGTCGATGACAGGCTGTCTGCTCTTTCATCACCATTTACGCTTGAAGCAATACATGCACTTACTGATGAAGAATTGCAGCTCTGGTTTGAACAGTTCAAGCTCGCAAAATATTACCCTGATTTGCCTCGCGAATACAGAGACAGGATTCTTTATGACGAAATAAGGCTTTTCAATATGCTTGGCACAAAGCCTGCTGTCGAAGCTTTGTGCAAATATATATTTGCAGACTTTGAAACAACGGTTTCAATCATCGACAACCTGGCATTCGATGACACAGGAACGCTTGTGGATGCATCCGCAAAGGACCTGTATGATGCAATTGTGAATGTTCCGGATTCGTCATTTGGCGACGACGAGACGCAGATCAGGCGCATTTTTGAGAATCTTAAAAAATTTGGTCGCGCATCTCAAAAGCTCAGGAAGTTAATTCTTGAGACAGATTCTAATGTTGAAATGTCTTTGCTCGCTGTAGATTCACATGAACCGACATCTGTTTGTGATGATAGCGATGTTGGAAAAGAGATCGATGTGCATGCAATATACACAAATAGTTTAACATGTTATACACATAAGTACGATTATGTTTTAAATAAAT
>JAZRWV010000247.1:0-13471 GCA_045599925.1 Myxococcota bacterium | reverse complement strand
GTCATCACAGAGTGCAAGCATCTGAGGAATGGCCTTGCTGGGAGCGATATTGGCTTCGCCGCGAATGTTGCGGATGGCGGAAACAATGGCGATGAGCGTCTGCGTACGGCTGGCTTCTTTTTCGTTGAGGAAGGCTTCGTTGACGGTCGGCCACGGAGCGATCATAATCGATGCCGGGGCTATCCAGGTCTTGGGCAGGTTCTGCCAGATTTCTTCGGTGATAAACGGCGCAAACGGATGCAGGAGGCGCAGAATCGTTTCGAGCACGTGAACGAGAACGCGGCGCGTCGTAATGCCCTGTTTCGCCATCGATTCGTCTTTGCTGTACAGAACGACCTTGCTCAGCTCGATGTACCAGTCGCAGTATTCGTTCCACAGGAAATCGTAGATACATTGGGCAGCTTCGTTGAAGTTGTAGGCTTCGATCTGGTCGGTCACTTCCTTGACGACGCGGTTCAGGCGGTCGAGAATCCATGCGTCAGCCATGGAGAGGTCTTCTTTAGCGAACGGTTCTTCGCAGCCATCGGCAGTAATGTTCGAATAGACGTCCTCAATCATGTTTTCGACGTTCATGAGCACGAAACGACTGGCCTGCCAGACTTTGTTGAGGAAGGCGCGGTAACCTTCGATGCGCTTGATGTCGAGACGGACGTCGCGGCCCTGAGCGGCGAGCATTGTCAAAGAGAAACGAAGTGCATCGGAGCCCTGAGGATCGATGCCGTCGGGATAATCGTCAAAGAGCTGTTTCGAGGCTTTCTTTTCATCCTCGGGAACCGTATCGGGATGGCAGCCGTAGATAAGGAGCAGCGGATCGATGACGTTACCCTTGGTTTTGGACATCTTGACGCCCTGTTTGTCGCGGACGAGTGCGTGGAAATAGATGTCTTTGAACGGCGTGACGCCCATGAAATGAATGCCGAACATCATCATTCTGGCGACCCAGAAGAAGATAATATCGGCGGCCGTTTCCATGACCTGCGTCGGATAGAATTTCTTGAGCGTATCGGTATTTTCGGGCCATCCCATCGTCGAGAACGGCCACAAACCGGAGCTGAACCAGGTGTCGAGAACATCGGGTTCCTGAATAAAATGAGTGCCGCCGCAGACGGGGCATTTTTCGGGGCATTCCTTGGCAACGATCGGCTTAGCCTGAGCATCGATGCGGAGATCCGGATCTTTCTGGCCTTCGTTGTGGATGAAATGGATGTGACCTTTGCAGCAATTTTCGCAGTAATACGCGGGAATCTGATGTCCCCACCAGAGCTGACGACTGATGCACCAGTCGCGGATGTTGTTCATCCAGTTAAAGAACGTTTTTTCCCAGAGTTTCGGGGTCATCGTGGTGTCGCCGTTTTCGACGGCTTTAATGGCCGGTTCGGCCAAAACTTTTGCGTTGACCCACCACTGCGGCAACAGGAGCGGCTCGACGAGTGCACCGGAACGCTGCGATCTCGACGGCATGTGGCGATAATCCTCAACGCGAACGAGATTTCCGGAAGCTTCGAGGTCTTCGATAACGACTTTTCGGCATTCTTCGCGGGTGAGGCCGCGATATTTTTGGGGAACATTGTCGGTCATGCGGGCGTCGATGCCGATGACCTGGATGCGCGGCAGATTGTTGCGTTTTCCGGTTTCAAAGTCGTTGAAGTCGTGAGCCGGCGTGATCTTGACGGCGCCCGTACCGAAAGCCATATCAGCGGCAATCGGGTCAGCAATAATCGGAATTTCGCGGTCAGTCAGCGGCAGTTTCACTTTCTTGCCGACGATATTTTTATAGCGTTCGTCATCGGGATGAACGGCGACGGCAGTATCACCGAACAGCGTTTCAGGGCGCGTTGTGCCGATTTCGATCGATCCCGTGCCATCGACGAGGTCATAGCGAAGATGCCACAGATGGCCATTTTCCTCTTCCTGATCGATTTCGAGGTCGGAGAGAACAGTCTGTGCCACCGGATCCCAGTTAACGAGGCGTTCATCGCGGTAAATCAGGCCTTCTTCATAGAGTTTGACGAAAACTTCCTTGACGGCGCGCGAAAGACCTTCGTCCATCGTAAAGCGTTCGCGTTCCCAGTCGCAGGAAGCGCCCAGAATCTTGAGCTGTTCGATGATGTTGGAGCCTTTTTCTTTTTTCCAGGCCCAAACGCGTTTGAGGAATTCTTCGCGGCCGATTTCGAGGCGCGTTTTGCCTTCTTTGGCGAGTTGACGTTCGACCATGACCTGGGTAGCGATGCCGGCGTGATCGGTGCCGGGCAGCCAAAGTGCCTCATAACCCTGCATACGTTTAAAACGCGTCAGAAGGTCCTGAATCGTGACGAACAGCGCGTGTCCCATGTGCAACTTGCCGGTGACATTGGGCGGTGGAATGACGATCGTAAAAGGCGGTTTCTTGGAGTGTTCGTCGGCGTGAAAATAGCCTTTTTGTGTCCAGTACGGATACCAGCGTTTCTCGACTTCAGTCGGATTATAGGTTTTATCGAGCATTATTCAGTTCCCTTTTGGGTCAAACAGGATGCCTTTCGCCATGAAAGGCCAAAAAACGCGCGCGATTTATCACATTTTCAGATTTGTCGCAACGATATGCGGGGAATTTTGGGGCTGCGTAGCGTGCTGCGCGGCTATTCCACACGGAATACGCCGCGCAAATCATATTTCTCCTGACTCGTCATACCTTCTTAACAATCTCTTAATCCCCTTGCATTCGCTGTATTTTTCTGCATATTCAAGAGCATCTGTAATATCATAGCTATATAATTTATCGGACTTTAATATTTCACGGGCAGACTGAATATCCTCATTGTTGATGCAGGTATATAAATCAGCGCCATAGGGTTCAACGCCATTTTTAAGCAGAATGTTGACGCATTTAGTATTCTTGTTTTCGAGCGCAATATCAAGGTGTTTGTGTTCTGGTATCACGCCATGATTAATTATCAATTTAACGAACTTTGAACTGCCATTATTCAATGCCAGACACAAATCAGCTTCTGTAGGTTCTACGCCGTATTTCATGATCAGCTGAGCAGACTGCGGATTGTTCAAATTCAAAGCCAGATCCAGCATGGATCTATCCGGTTTAACACCTTGTTCAATAATATATTGAATACATTCGACATGCCCATTTTTAACGGCATTGACGAGACAAGCATGCGAAAGCTTCCAACCGGATTCAACCAGCATTTTTAAAATATTATATTTACCTTCTAAACACAAATCTTCTAATAATACATCATTCTGTCCTTTCACAACAGGAAGTATGCGTTGAAGTACGCTGGTCATATTATTCCTAACCGCCATTCTGACATGACTGGCATCAGGAATGACTCCTTGTTCAAGAATGAACAATGCGCATAATGTGGCATTATGTGAAAGAGCCTTATCAAGACAAGAAATATCAATGACAGCTCCATTTTCAACCGCATATTTAAGACACTCAATGTTGTCATACTCAATCATGATTGAAACAATAAAGCCATCAATAACAAAGCCCTTTTCAACTGCATATCTAAGAAATGCATAATTATGATTTCGAACAGCGATTGAAACGATAGAACTGTTGATTTTAAAACCATTTTCAACCTGCCACATCCAGACATGTCTGTTATTATTTTGAACGGCCATTTCCAGACACGCCCCCGAAATCTCAGGACAACAATTGAGCAAAGTATCGATAACTTCCGTGTTTCCATTCTCTATTGCAGTTTTCCAGACTTCTTTTGTTCGTTTAACACCGCAATTCAATATCTTTTTTATAATTTCTAAATACTGTTTTATCTTCCAGGTTTTAACGCTGTTTAATATCAGTTCAAACGAAAAAGACTTGTCATTATCAGGGTTTGCCCCCAAATTCATCAGCAATTCAAAACACTCTAACATGCCATCCTGAGCTGATCTCATCAAAGGAGAAATTCCCAAATTGGTCTGATGAATACTGGCGCCGGCATCGACAAGCAATTGGATGATTTCCGGTGCATCGTTCTGAATAGCCAGCGTCATCATATTTTTATTTTCCGATTCTTCACAACTATTCGGATCTGCACCTAGTTTGAGCAATTTTTTAACATCATTCACCTTCTGATTCGTTATGGCTTTAGCCAAATCACGATTCAAATCCAGCCATTCACGAACATTGGGCAAAGTATTATACTCATATGAATTCAATGTTTTCCGCAATTGTTCCAGAATTGGAATGCCTTTTTCATGATGATCAGTCAATATGAGTTTTGCACCATTTCGAATGAGCGACAAAGCCAGTTTTTTATTCTGGACATAGAAAATCGGCGTTTTTCCATCAGAATCGATACAATTGGGATCGACGCCCATCTGAATAAGTTTCTCAATAGAATAAGCAGAATAAGCGATATTAGCATAAAAGAGTGCATTTTTCCCGAAATTATCCCTATGATTTGGGTCCAGGCCTTGTTTAACGCATTCCGCACTCAATTTGTCATTTTCAAAATATATCACTGAGAAAAACAAAGGCGTCTGATTGTCCTGATTGCAAGCAGAAACGACGGCTCCAGCTTTTATCAGTTCCTGACAAACTTTGGCACTTATTACGCAAAATAGAGCCGTATTGCCCTGTTTGTCCATGGCATTGACATCAGCCCCTGCACGAATGAGTTTTTTGACCATGTTGATAGAATTGCATTTTGCAGCCAGAGACAGTGCCGGCACGCCGTCAGAATCTCGCGTGTTCGGAGACACGCCTTTTTTAAGCAACCAATCTACGACCTCCTCTTTTTGCTCCAATATGGCTTTAATGAGCAAAACCTCGCCATCTGCCTCGACATCGACCTGGTTCGCCTCCGGCTCTATTTTGGAATATCCCAATGCTTTCAGCTCTCGCTTTATGTCACCTTCTAAAGCATCTTTGCGTACTTTCCTACTTGCCCAAAAGAAGATGCCCGTTATAATGATCATAATTAGGATGAAAAAGAAAGCGACGGACATATTTCGTTATTCCTGAGCTGATTTGTGTTCAACCCGACAATCAAAATTGAAATGGCGATCGTATTTCAGAGTGCCTTTGGCGCCCTGAAATAGAGCGCCACAAAGCCTGGCGTATTGGTCTGCCGAGACGCACGAATCGTGCGTCCTAGCAGACCAATAGCCAGGCCAATTCATATCATTCATCAAAGCAATTGAATAGCCGATTACCAAACAATTCATGTCAAGAATACGCTCATGCATAAAATTTGCAGACTGTAAAACTTAACACACACAAGAGCCGCAATAAGTTTTGCCGCCAACAAACCCACATGTAGACAAATAAGCGATTATCAGAATTAAAGTTTGACAACATCAGACACATAGAATAAATTTGTTTCCAGATAAAGTTGTAGTCAATACAAGTTTAGCAATTTAAATTTGAGGAGCGTCACCAAAAAAGGGATTTTATAGCAGCAGCAAGTTGTTTGTATGTTTTTTCGAACTGAGAAACTGTGAGAAAGTGTGTGTATTCTTAGATAATAAAGGGGATGCCCATGAATTCCGAAATATCGCCAGTGACTGATTTGCAGTTAGCGGCAGAAGAAAACAAAGAGCTTTCTGACAAATATGAGATTTTAACCCAATGTGGCTCAGGCGGATGCTCAAAAGTTTTCATAGGAAGACGTCTGTCGGATGATCTTCAGATTGCATTAAAATTGCTCTTCATTCCCGATTCGATTGAACAATCTGAAGCAAAGCTTACCAAAAGGCGTTTTTATGCAGAAGCGCGTGTTTTGCAGAAACTGACGGATGACCACTCTGTTCAATGCTATGACTATGGTGTGTACAAAGGAACGCCGTGCTATGTCATGGAATATGTGGATAGTGTCCAGCTGAACGATTATCTGCGAAATTCAGGCGCACTCAGTTTCGAAGTTTCTGTTGCCATTATGAAGCAGGTGCTGTCAGTTCTGGGTCAGGCACATGAATGCGGAATTTATCATCGCGACATCAAACCAGAAAATATTCTCGTTCTGGCCGACACCGATCCTGTTACAATTCGACTCATTGACTTTGGCATTGCCACCATATCGGACAGATCCATTTCAGGGGCACAGCAAACGCTTCTGGGTATGATACGCGGTACTCCATCTTATATGGCACCTGAAATGTTTTCAGGAAAAGTCAAGGCCTCACCGGAGAGTGACATCTATGCATGCGGCCTTGTATTGCTGGAATGTCTGACAGGAAATATCGCCGTTCCGGGAACAGATATCGTGCAGATAGCGACGAAACATGCCAAGGAAGAACTGGCTATTCCGCCGATTATTCCACACTGTCTGAGCAAAATCATTTGGAAATGCTGCGAAAAAGACCCGAAGAATCGCTATCATTGTGCCAGTGATATCATCAAGGATTTGGACGAAGCACTGCCTAAAGCCTGTGAACAGCGCGAATCGCTGAGCCGATCGTACTACAACTCGTCACCAAGTCAGAAAGGGTTCGCCCCCCATTCCAAGAGCCGACTCATCATCATTGCCGTTATCTTTTTACTGGTAGGAGCAGGAATCTCAGCCTTAATCGTTTCATCCCAGCTTAAAGACAATACCCCACAAACACAAACTCAAACACAAACTCAGACACAAACACAACCTGAACAACCTGCTGCACCAGCAAACCCAACGGCCGAAGCAGCTGTTATAGTTCCCGACAAGCAAAATCCAACAGATACAGAAGCTCAGATTCCTGAAATGCCAGCCAACACCGCCGATCAAATTCAGGCAACTGACGTTCAGGAGCCCGACAAGGCGCCAGAAACTGTCATAGAACAAGCAAATACCTCAGGAACGTCGGCTGAAAATACCGAAATTGAAGCAGTAGCAGTGGATGAACAGCCTCCAGAGCCTGTTGTTGAAGAACCTCCAGCCCCTGCACCTGTCAAACCCGCACCAGAGAAGACAGTCAAAGCTCCTGCCACGACAAAGACGACTAAATCTGTCAACAAAAAAACTGCAGAATCCCCCAAAACATCCGAACAAAACAAATCCAAAGGCAATTCCAAAAAAGTCGATAATTCAGGTATACCCCTTTCTATCTTTTAAAAAGCCTGCAATAGCTTGACTTTTCAAAACATTTTACAAATCTGAGAACCTTGGTATTGGCCAATTTGGCCAATACCAAGGTTGACTTGTCTTTGGAACCACAGCACACGTAGGCTCTGCGATGGCAACCGTCCAGTGAATGGTTCCCCTCGCAGAGCCCAGTAAACAAATGCGCCGGCGCGAGTTGGAGAGCCGACTGGCTCGGGAAATGAAGTGCATTTTATATTGCAAACAGAGTCAAAGCCCCGCAAATACAATGCTATTCATTTTTATTCAGAGGTTCCCAAATGCATCGAATGATATATTTACTTTGGAACTATTACCCAGACAATTGGACGAACCATGTTTATCCTGTTTTTATAAGTTCCGTAGACACTGATTGTACCATCTTTTTTTACAATTTTTGCATATTGATTATTTGAGGAGTCAGAAGCTATCGTCTTTAACCACCAATAACACTCATTTGTCGTGCAACTGTCACCCAGTTTCATTGCAGCATATTTTGTTGGCCTTGCAGACCTTAACATCTTCGCTGTCATAAAAACTGTATTGGTGTTAGATGCGCAAAGTCCACCACTGCACTCGCCTAACAACGAAACCTTATGAGCCACTCTACGTACTCTCTCTTTTTCTTCCGGACTAAACGCATCATTAAAGAAACCACCATCAAGCCATTTATACAAATCACTATCGACCCATTTGGTTTTATCGTCCTCGGTATTTCCAGAATCTGGTTTGTTGAATCTTTTCGCATCGAGTCCATATTTGCTGAGAAGCAAATAATAGTCTGTATTACCTGTTACAGATTCCAGGATTTCCCAACTGATATCTTCTTTATCCCTATCATTATTAATATAATATTTTCCAAACTTAAACGTTTCACCAACTTTATATTTTACACATTTACCATCTGATTTTTTATATCCAAACATACATGAACAGGATGTAGTACCCTCCAAATGTTTTTTGTAATCACACAGTTTTTCACAGCGTCCTGCACTGTTTTTCACCCAACCACTGCTACCATCACAATCGCAAGTGTTATTTGTTTCATTTAATTTTTCTCCTTCCACATTACAAATCACTTTTTTATCACATTTTCCCCCGATAAGCATGTAATCGTCAGCACACTTGCAACCTCCATCACTATCAATCCAATGGTTGTTTGTGTCACATTTGCAAGCATTTTCCGATAACACATAGGCCTGATGCTCAGGACAATCCACAAGTGCGACACATTGATCGTTGTCGTTTAAACTATATCCGCTCATGCAGACACACCTGTCGTCACTTTTGATCCAATAATTTGCCGTATCGCAATCACACTCGTTATTGTCTTCATTCAGCTTTTCACCGGTATTACAGCTTTTCTTTTCTTCACACTTGCCATCAATGAGAATATAATTCTCTTTACAAATACAATTTCCCTGTTCCCCGCTCCAACCATTATCTTCATCACAAATACAGGTGTTATTATCGGATATGATTTCACCTGGATTGGAACAATCCCCCTCAGTAATTACCGATTCATTCGGAACGCAAAGATCGCCATTGCGATGAAATCCGGCCTGACATTCACATTTACCAGACTCACCTGTCCAGTTGTTTTCCTCATCGCATTGGCATTCATCTGCTTCATCAAGTATTTCACCTATTTGACAAACGGTTTTATTGTCAGGATCTGCACATTCATTACCTTGCTCATTACAGCCATAATCACAGTTTTTTAAGACCTGTTTGTGATAATCCAAAAGCTGATTATTAACACAAATTTTACAAATAGTATTTTTAGCATTTTCGCATGAATTGGACGTACATCCATCCAATTCATCACAACTTAGACACGTCACAGTCGGCAAGCTGTCATCGAGCTTAACCTTCATCATGCCTTGTTTGCATTTCGTGCAGTAATCACCATTACAGAATGGATAACTTGCTTTACAGAAATCACCATCCATAATTGTCCCTTTACTGTCACTCATTTCCATTTCATGATATGAATCATCGGCATAAGCTCCGTAAACATTGCCTGGACAATATTCACCCTCTTTAACATCATCGAGATTGCACCCAGTTGCAGCAAAAGCGAAGCAACACACTACCAAGTTCAGGCAAATTCTTTTTTTCATTTCTTATGAATCCAATTCAGTGCAAAATTCGGTTATCAGAACAAATTGTTTATTCCGAACGTTGCTGATGATACCTCGACGGGAATGATATTTTGGGGCCTTGCTATTGGCCGGAACGGCCAATACGCAAGGCAGTTTCGCGGCCTATCGTTGCCGCGATACGGCCGCGCCTCTTTATTTAATAAGGTACATTCCATCTCCCTTAAGTTCCTTTATAAACTGACTTGCAGCCTGCGATTTCCCCCTGTTACTTCCACCGGGATTATTCACATAAACAGTTTCACCATCGTAGTTCCATACACAAATAAAATGCCCATTATTAGTCCATTGACCAGGTCCCATATGGGCTATGACAAGCCCTCCGGCCTCGAGCCCCTTCTTCAGTTCTGTGAGATTCGCTCCAATCACTTTATGACTTAGCCCATAGTGATTGGCAACCCCTTTAAACAGAGATGGCGAAGTCGTATCTTTGGTACGATACCCCTTCTGAATCGCAAAATCCCCGATATCTGTCGGAATAACAGAACTGTCTTTTAACGACCAGACGACATCTGCCGCAGCTGTTGGCCCACACCCGGTCTGAGCATATGTCTGATCCGGATCATTGCAGACCGAATAAAGTTTTTTACCCCATCTGGAATCCCCCTGTTTATAATCAATTGTTCCACTAGTTTTATTAATACCGCCGGCATTACTTGTTTCAGGAGGAGGCTCCGGGGGATCTACAGGATCCTGGGGCTGAGTTGAAGAATCTTTTATTTTGACATAATCTTTCGAAACATAGCCAATGTTGCTTCCATATTCAATTTTATACCAATTGCCCTCCTCCCCAATGATAACGACTTCAGTGCCATTGGTCAGGCGTCCCCAATAATCATAGTTTGTACCAGGCCCTTTGCGAACAAACAAAGACGATTCGACATTCACAACACCAATACGAGTGTCATTATGCGGCTCTTCAATGTCGGTAAACGTCGTATATTGCTGAGCGACATAACCAAAATCCGAACCATATTTGATTTTAAGCCAGTCACCTTCATCGGCATAAACCTCAATTGTTTTTCCTTTGGTCAGACCGCCGATGCGTTCAAACTGCGTTCCAGGCCCTTTGCGAACATTGATGGCATTGCACGTAATCATTGCAGTACCAATGGGATCAGCCTGTTTTTTAGTGTCTGCACGGCTGGAAACTTTATTTCGAACTTTTGCCAAAATTTGACTAGAAGAACCTTTTTGAAAAACTCGCACAGAACCTGAAGTCTGTTTAATTCGAACAGTTCGAGTTGTAGACATAATAATTATCCTTTTATGAAAATAATAGGCTACAAAATTTCTACACCATAGCTGTCGAGAATAAGCAAAACCTTGTCATTGAGACGAACGAGTTTTCCAAGTTTTCTCGTTTCCTCAATTGCCGCCTCCAAGAGATATTGCATACCGAGAGCCTCTCCTTTTGACGCTGCGCGAATCGAAGCATTGAGTGTCGCATTTCGAATGTGGCCGCCACTGAGTTCAAAGTTTTCAGCAAGTACGCGCCAGTTAATATCATCTTTAAGAGGAGTTTTCGGGGCAATCAGATTCTTCCAAAGCAGAATGCGATCCTGTGTATCAGGTTCGCGAAATTCAACAATATAACGCAGACGACGTTTGAAAGCCTCATCGATACTCGACTGAAGGTTTGTCGTCAGAATGCTGATTCCTTCATAAGATTCGAGACGCTGAATGAGGAAATTGACTTCCAAGTTAGCGTAGCGGTCATTGGACGACTTGACATCTGTACGTTTTGCAAAAAGGGAATCCGCCTCGTCGAAGAGAAGAATCGCCTGGGCTTTTGCAGCCTCATCAAAGAGTTTTGCCAGGTTTTTCTCAGTCTCGCCGACATATTTATCGACGATACGGGAAAGATCAACGCGATAGAGGATTTTACCGAGCTCATTGGCCATAGCCGTTGCGAGCAGGGTCTTGCCGGTTCCCGGAGGGCCGGAAAAGAGGATGGAGAGCGAGTTTCCGTAAGATGAGCATGCCCGATACCCCCAATCATCGAGGACTGTACGCTGGAATTGAGCAAAGTGAAGAATTTCCGTTACCTGCTTTGCTGTTTCTTCGGGCAAAATCACGCGATTAATTGGAATATCGCTAAGAACGACATCTGCAAGCGTGCCGAGGTCATGATCAAAGCATTTGCGAATTTCTTCGAGGATATGATGGGATGCGATATGAATTTCATCATCAGGCGAGCTCTGAGCTGAATGAGCATCGAGGCAACGCTGCACGGCATTGAGAATCTGCCCAACAGGAAGCTGATAGTTATTGGCATATGAACGAGCAATACGCTTGAGATCATCATTTTCGAAGATACCGGTCAGGGCATTGGTCCAAACCTGTTCCTGAAGTTTTGGAGAAGGCAGCGGAAGACTACATTCAGTCAGGCCAGTAAAGAGCTTACCGAGCAAAGGCGCATTCTGTTTGGCAGTAATAATAATTGTGCCAGGAAAATGCTCGATATGCTTTGAGAGTGGCGCAACATAATCTTCCAGAAGCTTGTCGACGCGTTCGTTCATACCAAGCGTGTCAAAGCGCATGATGAGAACGCTGTTGAGAAGGAGAGAATCGCGCAGAAGCTCGCAGAAATGCGTTTCAATTTGATTTTCAGGCAGGCGATCGATGTCCTGAAGAAAATCAATGATAACTGAATCCTTATTAAGAACGCTTTTGGCGTAACTGCATGCCGAGGTGCACCGTCCGCCGTGGCTGGGCCCCGAGAGAAGGATTCGCATTTTCGGCTGAGCCATGAGGCATTTAAGCTGTTTTGCAAAACTCTGAGGAACGATGAGACCGCGAGGTTTAAGAGCACGCGTATTGAGCTGCATATGGGGCGGAAGATTTGCAGAAATTTCAGCATTGCGAAGTGCATCGATGACGCGCTGATCGATGCCGAGGAATGCGAACATGCGAGACACAGTACCAGTGTAGGAAATATCGCGTTCAGGAATGAGAAGACGCATGCGAATGAGTTGTCCTCGATCACTGAGAAGTTCCTGGTTTGATATGGATGATTCGCGAGAAAGGCTACACAAATCGCAAAGGAAGTCGACGCGAACTTTATGAATTTCGCAATTCCCCCAGGCTAGTGCCATGGCTCTGTAAACATTGGAATCCATCGCGCAAAGCGCAACGATCATAAGCATCGTAATTTCGGCTCTTGAAAGACAAAATGCCTCGCCTATGCGTTCTATGACGAGAGAAATGCCAAGGTTTTCAGCCTCAACACGCTGTTGTTTAAGCAATAAGCAAACATCAAGCAAAGCCTTGACGACTTCCTCAAGGGTACGAATGCTCTGGCGATTAAAAGCTTCCTGATAAGCCGAACAGGATGTTTCAGCGAAAAGAATGTCATTTGTGGCATTTGCGCGAGAAAGCTGAATGACATCAATGGGACGCCAGGTCGTATCTCCGACTCTTGAGCAACGTTCCGGATAACGGCGTACATAAGCTTCGCAATAAAGAAGCGCAAGAGTTCGCCATGTATTGAGATATTCATTATTTAACCTGAGAGTGCGTTCGGCAGATGTTTCATGAGAAACTGGAGACAGCTCACTGGTTGCATCCGTCTGAATATCCAACACCGAAGTGCTGACATTTTGAACATCCTGTGACAATTCCTTATTAATCTGTTCTGTCATTTTCTGCTCCCGAATACCTAATCATCAATAAACGACTATACATTTTAACACGAACAAATAATGTTAGAGAATAAAGAAACGCAAAAAATGAAACGACGTAACGACTTAGCCAAATATCGCCCGTACCTGAAGGAAACTCTGAATAAAGATTAATAGCTTTATTTTTCTGGGGCTTTACCCCTTTCCTCAGTTCGCAATTGAAATGAATTTCGTTTCCCGAGCCTGTCGTCTCTCCAACTCATTCCGGCACATTTGCTCACTGGGCTCTGCGGTTTTCGCCATTCGCAGGATGGCGAAAATCCTCGCCCCCCCCCGGCTCTCCTCAAACAGTGCCTTAAAATTGCGTTTTATTCAGACCTTCCCTAAAGCATAGACGACGATTCACGATATTCCACTTTTAAACAGCTATAGAATAAAGGCAAAATTAATCTTTTTTTTGACATGACATGCCAGTTTTTCTTAAAATATAAATAATGTTTTGTGTGAAGTGTAAAATAATTAACTAAGCGAGGTAATGACATGTACGAAAACAAAAAACAAGCGCAGGATGTCACATTACAAAAGGCCCAGCCACAGGTTCAGCAGACGAATGCGGCTCAACAGCTCCAGCAGGTGAATGCCCGTCAGA
>JAZRWV010000246.1:0-3078 GCA_045599925.1 Myxococcota bacterium | reverse complement strand
AAATGCTGGACATTCCTGAGTATGACAAAAAATCCATGGCAAAATTAGAGCCTATTGATGACGATCTCACCGAAATCGACGATCTCATCAAGGAACTGGGCTATTTCAACTATGTCGATGCAGGAAAAGGACGACAGCATTTCGAAACCAGTGCCATTCAGGATCTCATCGAAATGACACTTCAAAAGCGTTCCTTATGCCTTGACAAGTTAAACATCACGACATCCGGCATTGATAAAGATATGACAATCGAAGCAGATCCTACCGCTTTTAAACGTGTCATTGGAAATCTTCTCAGCAACGCATCACGATATGCCCAAAGTACCATTCAAATCAGCGTCTCCTATACTGAAGACAAAAAATACATTGAAATCTGTATTGATGACGATGGTCCTGGCATTCCTGAAGATAAACGCTCCAGCATCTTCGAGCCTTTTTTCTGTCTCGAAAAAAGCCGTTCCAAATCCATGTCGGGCCATGGGCTGGGACTCGCCATTGCCGATCGCATCATGAAAGTTCACGGTGGCACCATTGAAGCTCGGGATTCTGAACTCGGTGGCATTAGAATGTACACCAAATGGCCTGTCATTCAGAATGAACCCCTATAACTTTGATTTATTATAAACACGTGTAAACTCTCCTGAGCGATTCTTTTATCGCTTACAGGAGGTTTCATGGACGAAACAATTATCGCAAAATTTAGCGAAAACGACCTGTGCAAAGCCATGGGGGCACGCCTGGTCCACTCAAATGCTCTGAATTTTCATTCCGTTTCCACTGACAGCAGAAAAGTCTCAAAAGACGACCTGTTCATCGCATTATCCGGCGAACATTTCGACGCACACGACTTTATTCCTGACGTCATCAGCAAAGGATGCAGAGGCATTCTCGTATCCAAAGAACTGGATGTTCCGGAAAACGTCTCCATGTTTGTCGTTCCCGATGTTCTCAAGGCTTTTGGGCTTTTAGCACGTGCAATTCTCGACAAACGAAGAGAACTCGGCAATTTCACAACATATGCAGTCACTGGGTCCAATGGAAAAACAACCACAAAGGAACTTCTCACTCTTCTGTTACAGGCACAGGGACATTCCGTGCTCAAAACCGAAGGAAATTTCAACAATTTTGTCGGTCTTCCCATCACTGTTCTTCATCTCAAGACGAGTCATGACACGGCTGTACTCGAGATGGGGGCCAATGCGCCCGGTGAAATTACCTGGCTCAGCAGTCTCGGAAAACCGGATATTGCCATCATTACATGCATTGGCTCCGCACATCTCGAAGGTTTTGGCTCAATCGAAGGTGTCGCCAAAGCAAAGGGCGAGATGATCGATGCCCCAAATCTCAAAAGAATCATTTTACCTTCAGAAACACGAAAATTCTTCGAGCATCGCATTCCTGACGGCGTAAAAGCTGTTTGGGTTGGCGATGAAAATTCCAGAGAAAACATTACATTTCAACACATCAATGCCGCTCTGGATTCTATTCAGTTCGATATTCACAACGGCCAGGAACGCCTTCATATAGAACTCCCTCTTCTGGGAACTCACAATGCCGGAAACTTAACTCGGGCATTTGCTGCCGTTTCTGAACAGCCGATTTCAGAAACTGACATCAATCGCGCTGTTGCGCAGATTCATCTGCCATCCGGACGCCTTGAACGCTGGACTGGCGAACAGGGAACATCATTCCTTCACGACGCCTATAACGCCAATCCATCAAGTATGACTGAAGCTCTCAAACTCATGTCTCTTTACGATGTCAAAAAATGCCTCATTCTCGGAGACATGCGCGAACTCGGCCCTGAAAGCCCAAATCTTCATCGCAATCTCGGAAAAAATGCGGCTCAGATTAATCCCGAAAAAATTCTCTGTGTGGGCGATTCTGCTTCTTTCATCCGCGAAGGCGCTATCCAGGCTGGTCTTCCGAAAAATGACATCTTTTGCACATCATCAGATGAACTGGAAAAAGGCTTGTCATGGCTTTCTCAGTCCTTAACTCACGATACCCTCTGCCTCATCAAAGGCAGTAGAGGCGTCAAACTCGAACGCGTCCTCGATTTCTACCACGCCAAACGGCGTTAACCCCCAACTCATTCCGGCTGTTGTCGGTTCACCCCCATCTCATTATTGTCGTTTCAGGCCCCATAAAACTTCTTTCGCTGGAGAAAACATGTTCATGTATCTCTATGAACTGCGCGATTATTTTGCGCCGTTCAACGTCTTTCGATATGTCAGTTTCAGAACGGTCATGGCAATGATTACAGCCCTTTCCATGAGTTTCCTATATCCGAAATTCATCGGAAAGCTGCTCGAACGTCAGGTCGGACAAGTCGTCAGAGATGATGGCCCACAGTCCCATCTGAAAAAACGAGGCACTCCTACAATGGGCGGAAGTTTAATCCTGCTCAGCCTCGTCGTTTCAACGTTATTATGGGCTGATCTTTCCAACCATTTTGTTTGGATATTCCTTTCTGTCACAACGCTTTTTGGTGCCGTCGGATTCATCGACGATTTCCTAAAAATCAAGGAAAAAGGCAGTAAAGGTCTTCCCGGACGATGGAAACTTATCTTTCAGTTTTTCATCACCGGCGTCATCATGTTCGTTCTTTTCAAAGATCCAACTCTTCAATTCTCCAGCGAACTCTATTTCCCATTTGTGGCCGCTGACAAGTTCTCGCTTTCTCTTCCAATCATTGCATATGCCATATTTGCAATGGTTGTCATCGTCGGAACCTCCAACGCCGTCAATCTGACAGACGGTCTCGACGGACTTGCCATCGCTCCAGTCTCTGTCGCTGCCGCAACATTCCTCGTCCTTTGCTATGTCGGCGGCACCGTTCTGCAATTCCCGGTCGATGCCAGCGGACACGAATTTGTCGCATCCTTTGACCTCGCATCATACCTCAAACTCCCGCAAATCCCAGGAATTGCTGAACTTTGTGTCGGATGCGGGGCCATTGTCGGTTCCGGCATCGGCTTTTTGTGGTTCAACTCCTATCCGGCTCAAGTCTTTATGGGCGATCTCGGTTCACTTTCTCTCGGCGGCGCACTCGGTACTCTCGCCGTCCTCTCGAAA
>JAZRWV010000245.1:0-3303 GCA_045599925.1 Myxococcota bacterium | reverse complement strand
AGGATTTCCGACTCAGGCATGTCCGTATCTCCCAATATGTCATGTCCTCACGCGACCGCCAGAGTCACCGCATCGTCCGTCTCGGTGTAGCCCCAGCTCTTCAACCTGCTGACGACCGCATGTGGGTGAACGATATACGGCACGTTCCCCGGCCCGTCGCGATTCACCCCGTTATGGGCTATCATCGCCAGCTCTGCCATTCTTTCAACAATGTTCATTTCGATCCTTTCGTGTCCATCGATTATATCCACCGTTATTGTCATAGACGTCGCACCATCCCGAATCTTACAGAATCCTGACAACAATTCGATCAAAGCCCTTCACGATCTCTTCCGTCCAGCATTTCGCCAATCACGCTCTTCAATAAACACCTCAATCATACCTTCGGTGTCACAACACGCACCAGGCTTATTGCGCATTGGGGTTTTCTTCAGCTTGGCAATTCGTCTCCCCGCTTTTTTTAAATTGAAGTAATACTTCCCCATGTCCTCCGACACCTCCGGATAATTCATCCACCTGCGCCCATACCGCCGCAAGGCGGCCTCAAACGCGGCAACCGACGACCTGAACCACTGTCCTTGACGAACGCCCTGCATCTCACCTGATTTCAGATACATTCCGAGATGATGCCAGATCATCCCCTGGTACTCGAAAACATGGGGCCGTTTGAAAACTGCCACTGACCAGTCATCATAAATTGGCCATACGCAAAGTTGCCTGACATCCAATTTCTTTAACGCCAGAAATAGCCGAAAGCGATCCGGCCCAGTTCCGTTTAGATTCTCCACTGCTGCTACCTTCGCATTAAAATCCCACCACGCTTTAATATCTTCAATCGTAACATACTGAAATCCGTCACCATGGTGGCTTTCATCCCACTTATAATCCGCAAGACTCCAGTCCCGGCCGCCGAACACATCCGAAGCCGTGAATTTACGACCATTGTCATCCGTCAGATAGGCCAATTTTTGATTGAGACGGCCAGACGGCAACAGTTTCGGTGGATGTCGCCAATCCCGCATAACCCTGACATATGAAGTGCCGCAGACACCAGAATTAATCAGCAAGTTCTTCGTCACACCATATCGCTTGAGCATTGCGCGACCAAGAGATGTCAGTACGGCTCGCTCCTTCCCGTTTCGAACTTCTTCTTTTACTATCTGCTCCATCTCCACGGGATTGCCGTCATCATCGTGCAATTTAATCATGCGACATCGATTTTTCTCTGAGCTATCATCTGTCGAAATAATGCCAAAGTCACAAAATCCGAATGGCTGAGCATAAAAACCAGATGCGCATGGCGGCTCATGAGAGTTCACAAAATAATCACAGGCATCACGTTGGTTACGGACGAAACACTCTTCATCACGAAAATCCAGTTCAGACACATCTGCACCATATGAAGGGTCATATCCTTCTTGGCGAACTGGTTTCAAAACACCGAATCTGACGAATCTCATCTTGCATTCTCCTTTCCGAATATCTTTGCGACGGACACATTCATCACGTGAAAACCTCCGCAAATGAATGCGCTTCACGAACCGATGGCGGCGTAAAGCGGCTTAACATGCCGTCAATCACCGTCTCAGGCACGACGGCCTCCCGATTGCGGTTGCGGCGCAGCATCTCACCCCAGGGCGTCTCCAGGGACACGATTCTCGTCGACGCTCCGTAATCCCGAAACAGCTGAAGCTCGCGTCTGCGGAAATCGGGAATGAGGCACGTGGCGTTCCAAACGAACGGCTGCTTCTTCCGCAGATGCTCCCGCGCACGTTCAAGCGCAGTTGCGACAACCATGCCCTGCCGATCCTCCCAGGCGACCCCCTGTTCACGTCGGATGCCGTCCAGCGACACCATCGGCAGATCCGGAAGGTCACGGGCAATCCACGAGTCTTTCCCCGTTCCCGGAAGTCCGCACGTCATGTACACCGTCCCCCAGGTGCCGTCATACAGCTTCACGTCTGGAAAGTTCGTCTTCCCCTCAAGCCAGGCGAATCGGCTGAAATCATCCGCGAATGCAGGAGGCCCATCCAAACAGCCCAGCTCGCGAGCCGTTGAAATGAAGAACTCCGTCGTCTCCAAAAGTCGATCCCCATCGGCTGCCAACCGCCCCTTCACGTCGGCGCGGACAAGGGCAGCCAGCTTACGGAGCGAAAAGCCGTCGGCCACGCATCCTTCTGCCGCAAGCATCTGCACGAAACGCTCAGGATCCGGCCGCGACGTGAAATGCAAAGGCGTGGAATGGTAACGAATCAAGGTACACACTGCCTCGCGGAAACGCCGTTTTTCGGCAGTTCCCGCGATGCCCAATTCGCGCCACAGGAACGTCCGCGCCGTTCGCGCCCCAGCCGACGCATGCCCTGGCGAAACGACGACTCCATCCTCCGTTTTCGTCACAGCGGCCTTGCCGACGTCATGCAGGAGCGCGGCGACAAACACTTCCGTACGGTCCTCGGCGTCAAACACCCTGAATTCCTCATCCGCCGCCAACGCCTCACAGACCATTTTCGTGTGCGTTAAGACGTCCCCCTCGCCATGCCAAACGGGATTCTGCGGAATATCGCGTAATCCTTCGAGGAGGGCTCCGAACGGCGACGCGGCGATCTTCGGCCAGTCGACATCACAGCCAAGTGCGTCTGGAATCCTGAAAGGAAGCACGGTCACACCTTTGCCTCCTCCGGCAACACCGGTTCATAGAGGAAGTCAACCGAATAGCGCAAACCGTTGGGGACGATGGGACGATCCAGCCAATGCGTATTCGAAACCGCCACGCTTTGGAGGAACGATTGCCTCACGAACTTCATGCGGTCGACGACACGACCATCCTCCTCAATCTTGATGTACAATCCCTCCATCATCGTCGAGGGATCCGTCTCTGCGCATCGCAAATCAGCGGGGCCGCATTTCACATTCGCTTCGCAATACGCATGCAACCTGTCTATATGGCCAGGGCGAATGTAGGCCGACTGCCCCAGCAGTGCCTTGAGTTCCTCCAGGGACTTAAACGAGCGCTGCGCCAAGACCGGTGCGGACACGACTGGCAACGGTTTGAGCAGCGCCCTCCTCGCCTCCGTATCGAGGAACACGCCCCTTTCGCGGTCGTACACGTCAAACTCCATGAAATAGTGCGGCAAAGCATCGTAGTAGATCGAATGTTTCGCATAAAGCCACTCGCCATACATGATGTATCGGCCACCCAGCACCGCATGAAAACGATCCCGGTGGACGGTCGCCCACTTTTTCATGAGATTGTAATGCCGTTCACGCGGCCCGCCGGTCAGATAATGTCCCCGACTTTGCAGC
>JAZRWV010000244.1:0-4252 GCA_045599925.1 Myxococcota bacterium | reverse complement strand
ATTTGTCTCCGGGATTGAGATCGGGATGGTATTTACGGGCAAGTTTTTTATAGGCCTTTTGAATATCGTCCGCAGAGGCAGAACGTTCAACACCGAGTATTTTGTAATAATCTTTATATCCAACACTCATAAGAGCCTCCTCCATAAGAATCGACAGTGAGCAAGCACGAAAAAGCCCGTCTGTGAAAACGGGCAACATTTCTTCATTGATTAATTCTGGGGAGTATCGTTAAGTTCGCTGGATGAAACATTGTCATTTTCAGACTTTGCTTCGGATAATTCGTTATCCACAGAATTTTCAACTGCAGAGCCAGTTTGCTCATTTGGTTTATGTAAATCATCCTGAGAAATGGCATTGTCAGGACTTGTTGAAGTCGTTTTGGCATTGCCAGATGTTTCATCTGACAATGTTTTGGGTTTGATATGCAGAACGTGCAGGGCAAACCAGGTAATAATTGCTCTTAAAATCCGGTGCAGTCAGGATGGATTCCTGACGACAATCACACGGGCAACGCGAACGACATTCCCGTTTTCATATACGAAACCACGTCTTTCAACATGCATGATCATATTGTTTTCCATTGCCGGATTTGGGCATGTTGCAATCGCTTCGTGAAGTTTGGGATCAAATTTTTTTCCCATATCATCAGAAGGCTTGATGTTATAGCTAAGAAGACATTTATCCATCTGCTGAATCAAAGAGGAAAAGCCTTCATACCAGGGACCTTCTTTTTCGGGAAGATTCGCAAGAGCTCTTTCGGCATTATCGTAGACATCAAGCCAGTCGCAGATAACACGTTCGCGTTCGCGACGGCGAATGTCATCCTGCTCTTTGGCTGTGCGTTTGCGATAATTGTCAAAATCAGCCGCAAGGCGAATGTATGAATCTTTCCAGTCTGTTTCCGGCTGTTTTTTATCGTCTTCGACGACATCAGCGTCTTCGACAACTTCAGCGTCTTCGACAGCTTCTGCGTCTTTATCTTCTGAAGCTTGTTCGGAATCGGTGTTTTCTGCCTGTTCAGATTCTTCAGCAACTTTCTCGTCTTTTGAAGCATCTTCTGCAGCTATCTCTTCATCCGTAACGATTTCCGGCTCAATGACAGTTTGTTCATCTGTCGGGGCTGTTTCAGATTCAGTCGTTGCCTTATCTTCTGATGCATTGACGGGGATTGTTTGCGCGTTTTCCTGAGGATTCTGTTCAGACATGATGTATTCCTTGTAGTAAGAACTCCAAAATAAAGCCCCCTCGAAACAGGGGTTCTTTCCAAAACAGAGAGAAGCTTAAGCACACAGTTTTATAAGTCAAGGTATCTGTGTAGTGCCGTAAGAAAAGCTTTTCATAAAAATTGCAGCGGCTTCATCACTATATTGATCAGTACGGGCCAGATTGAACAACAGATAGCGTCTGTCTGTCGTAAAAAGCCAAATGGCTTTTGCCCGTGACTCGTGTGAGGGAATCTGAAAATCGCACTTTATCATTGTATCCTGAGAAATCTGATGGATTGTGCATGCTTGATTTTCAGCCCCCAGTGGCTTTAGAAATGTCATGATATCCAGATCGCGTGCAGTTTTTTGATAGTATGGTGATTCATTATCCGATTCCGGGTAATATTTGATTCGAACATCGAATTGGCCGTATCGATAATCCTGTGAAGTGTAGATGTGTTCCAGATCTGTTTCGGCATAGAGGGGGGCTCTTGGAAAATTGACTGCAAATGCATCATTTTTATGAACCGAAGGTTTCCAGTTTTGGGGGGCAAGCGCTGAGTTTGTGTCTTTTATCGATGATTCGACACTGCTTTCACGATCGGCTCTAGTCTTAAAGAAATAGCGTTCTACCGTCTGATCGAGATCGATAAAAATAGGCATCAGATCGACTTTCCATGCATTGTTTTCGAAAACAAATCCAATACGCATGACACGGTTGTCTTTCAATGTGCCTGCATAATAAAAATCACCTGTGTAATAGCGTACTCCCTGGTTATCATAGACATGAATGTTGTCAATGGAGGCTGTTGATAGCGTGTGATAACCAATCCACCCCTGTGAAAATGCCGTCTCATAAAGCTGTTGAGGCGTTGCAGAGTCAATAAATTCTGAGGATAGTCTTTCTTTCATCAGAGAAATGGTTGCATGAATCGTTGCAGTCAAATCTTCTTCGATGACTTTATATTCTTCAGAATGATGAATCGCAAGTCTTGCGAGCTCGAGATGGAGTGCGTAATATTTCAAAGACGCATCCGACATCATTGCAGCTGCTTCTTTTCCGTGATATCCGAGTACTGCATTTTTAAATTGTTGGTAAACTTCTCGAATCGTTTGGGCGTCTTCTTTGGAGGCTTGTCCCATATCTTTCATAGAGTCGTCTGGTCTCAGATAATCCGTCAGCTCTTTTTCAATGGCTGGTTTTACATTGGCGTTATCTCGGTTTTCTCCTTGAGGAGTGGATGAATCCGTGTCATGACTCGTGGTGTTGTTTGGGGCTGAATGACATGCAGTCAATGAAAATGCAGCGAATAATACGGCAGAAAGAATGACGTGAAGTGGTGGTGGGCAGAGCATTTTCATAGCACAACTTTATTTATTTGTCGGGGCAGTTTTTCGGGGAACTAAATTCCCGTTTGGATGCTGTTCAGATGTGGGGAGGGCTTTGGGGACTTGAGGCTTTTCGCTCTCATTATTTTGTGAAGATTCTAACTCAACAGAAGCCTTTGGCGATTGAGCAGGTTCCTGTTTCGCGAAAAAATCAAAATGCTGTACGGGATTGTTCGCATCTGCAATCTGATAGCACCTGCTTTCTTCGATGAAGTGATAAGCTGATGGCGCATATTCATTAATCTTTTCTTTTCCGATGGAAAAAATGCAGAGAATGAAAAAAATAGCAAGGGCAGAAGCTAAAATCGATAGAACCATGCCGAGAACATGATTGGTTTTTTCGGCAAGAGGAATTCCTTTCACAAGAGTGGCATGAAGAAATCGCCCCACAATAAACGCGATGATATAGAGCAGTGCTGAGCATCCGGCAAGCAGCAATCCTCGAACATACCTGCCCGTAAGCATAATGCTGCACTCTTTGGACAGAATCTCTTCGATGAGATCTGCCATTGGGGCTGCTCCCAAACTGATCGCAACAATTCCGGCAAGGACGAAAATTTGTTTAATAAAACCTTTTCGATAACCGTAAATTGACCAAATGAAAACGATGGCTGCAAGAATAATATCCAGAATCATGAATGCGTTTTGAAATTATTTGTCTGATTCGGGTTTAAGCTCAATTTTAATGTCAGAAATTTTATGATCGATAACTCGACTTTCTGATATGTAGCCGGGGGCTGAAACAACAATGCGAGCTGGCGTCGTGGTTGATGTCGTCTGGACTTTGCAGATTCCTTTTTGGGAGCAAGTTCCATTGGCATTGAGGAAACCAACGCGCGCATTTGATGGCGTGTACCTCAGGGTAAAACTGAATTTGAGATCTGCACTTTCTGAAGACTTTGAATGTTTTCGCTTCGTCGCTTCAACACCTTCGCCGGATGACGGTTTTGCTTTATGGCTGGATTCATCATCCTGGACAGATTCATCCTCATCATTGAACTCGTCCATTCCGTAGAAGAAATCATCGAGGTGTTCGAGCGCTTCTTTATCCTGTAAACCAAATGCAACTGCATCCTGAAGCGCATCAAACGAAGTCGTACTGACCAGTTCGATGGTCGTTTCACTGATGTGATTCGCATGAACTGCAACCGTTGGCGGCGGCAGTACCTCATCTTCCGAATCTGAAAATAGTTTTAAAGGATCCAGGATGAGCAAGACAATTCCTATTAAAACAATTGCAGCAGTACTGATGATGGCAACCAGTTTGACGGGAAATTGCTTTTTAGAGTGGTTTTTTAGCGGAATGGCTGCCGCTTGCGAGGTACTCGGATGATGAGGTTCAATAGAAATCGGCGTAGGAGAACTTACAGAAAGTTGGGTCGCATACGACAAAAAATCAGGACTCGGGGCTTTGATGGCCGATGTTTCTGACACATCCTCATCAAAAAATGAGTTTTCCTGATTATCATCCCCTTTGATTCTGCATCCCTGCAGGTTTGGAATGAGTTCTGGTTCAGCCCAGTGTTCCAATGCTTCAATGACCTTGCGGGCTGATGCAAATCGCGCTTCAGGCTGCTTTTCAAGCAGCTTGAATATGGTCGCCACCAGGTTCGGATACTGTTCTATCTCCGGTGGAAAACTCTAAGTCGGAGGCCAA
>JAZRWV010000243.1:0-5661 GCA_045599925.1 Myxococcota bacterium | reverse complement strand
AAAAAGCTCTTGGATTTACGGGCAGTGATGTCGATGGTCTGCTTGGTACGGTTACGACGGGGCGAATTGCATTTTATCAGGAAAGTCATGGACTTCCCATCACGGGGATTTGCGATGATGCAACTTATGCCATGATGACAGAGACAAAGACCGAAGAACCTGCAGCCCCCAAATCCTCATCTACGACGAGTGGCAAGGTTGGTGGCGATCAGGATTATTGGAACAATGTGGATGCAAAAGGTGGTCAGTCGCTTGGGGCTTGATGTTAGCCGTTAGTTCTTCTGTAACTTTTATAGCCTGATGCTTTGCATCAGGCTTTTTTTTGTTCGATGATTGGGTTCATAATGCAGCTCAACTTTCGCGGAGGTGAGGGAGCGATGACTTAACTCGCATCCACAGTTCATGAGGAGTTCGACATTCGACTTTATGCCTCAACGCCATAAGAGGATAGTGAGTAGTCATTAATTTAGAGTTTGCGCGGCCGTATTTCGTTTCGCGAAATAGGCCGCGCAAATGCCTTGCGTATTGGCCTGCGGCCAATAGCAAGGCCCTCAAAAAACCACAACATTTTGCATTATCCATTACCAATTATTTGCATCATGTTGTAAAAAAGATGCGGCGAAGCAATGGAATTGCGACAAATCACCGAATGTGACTGCATAAATACATGGACGTAAGCGATGAAATTATTGAGATACCTGTCAATACTGGGAATTGGTGTTATTGGAGGCTGCACAGCCACATCGACAGTGGATGCGGACAGTCCTGTCCTGCGTGAGCTCGTCGTCATTTCGGATTCCGGAGATTCGGGTTCGGTGAAGCTGGCCATAGAAAGTCAGCCGGAACATCATACGACGCGTCCGGATGGTGTATTGGGATCGGACGAGACGTGTGAGTTTCTGATTACGAAAGACAATCTGTTTGCCGACGAATCGGCCATGAAAATGTGGGATTTGTATAAGGAAAAGAAATATGCCGATGCATCGGCTGGCTTTGAAACTCTCACATCGCAGACGTCATTTAATACCGCTGATCGCCAGAAACTCTACTTTCTGGCTGCGATTGCGCGCTATAAATCAGGCAAAGCTCAGGCACCGGCTGCTGCAGAGCTCATGAAAAAAGCTTTTGAGATTGGAGCGCCGCTTCGGCATGTTTCGGCAGTTTATGGCACTAAAATCGGTTATGATGCCAAAGCGTGGGATGCCATTGTGGATTTTACGGATGCCCTTTTGAACAGCGAAGATTATCGAACCTACCGAGGCATAGCACTGGCAAATCTTGGGAAATACGAAGCAGCGGCCACTGAATTTGAGAATATCGAAAAATATCCGAAAGCGATTAGACTTGATGCGCTTTCTGCGCGAGCCCTGGCGCAGTCCGAAACGTCACAGCTCAAAGCAGCTCTTGAGACATACCGTCGAATTTACGAAATAGATCCGAACTCGGCCCAGGGGCAGCTGGCGCAGGAAGCCATAATGGCACAAAAAGACAAGTGGCCGAATGGCTTTACGTTTCCGCGAGCTCAGCAGAAAGTCGAGTCCTCAAAATCTGCCAGGGATACGGCACTTGCACATTTTATGGCACATCGTTCGGAGCAGGCTATTGCGGCCTATACAAAGCTTCTCAAAGACGACAAAAAGCGAAAGGATGTGCCTAAAATCTGTGACGATTTGTATGCCATTGCGAGAAGTCACGTCAAACTGCGCGCACATTCGAAGTCTCTTCCCGTTTTTAAGGAAGCGCTCAGCACCTGCGAAAAGGATGAGCTTCATGTGAAGATTCTTTATCCAGCAGGAAAAGCGGCGTGGAATGCCGGTGAAAACGCCCAGGCTATAGCCTGGTAGCAGGAAATTGTGGATAAATATCCGGAACATTCCTACTCGGATGATGCCATTCATTATCAGGCGCAGATACTGACTGGACAGTCCAAAGCCGATGAGGCCCGGGAAAAATTGAAGGAACAGATCAAGCGATATCCCGATGGCGATATGGCTAAAGATGCCTACTGGATGCTTCTTGGAGATTTGTATGATCGCAAATTGTGGCAGGAAGCGGTTGAATTTGTCGATGAAAACATCGGTCATAGTGGTGAAAATGATCTCTATTCTCAGGGACGGCTTCGATATTTTCAGGGAAGAGCATACGAAAAGCTCTCCAATATCCAGGGAGCAGTTCAGAATTATCTCAAGGTTCTGGACGAGTTTCCGCTTTCCTATTATGCGATGCTTTCACTTGGACGTCTTGAAGTTCTCGACAATGCACAGGCAAAAGTCTGGAAAGACACTTATCGGGATGGTGCCTACAAACCGGCCCAGGCCTTGGATTACTGCTTCCAGATAATTCGTCAGAATGATTCGTTTCAGGCGGCGAGGACGCTGTCTCAAATTGGCCTTTATACAGAAGCCCTCGAAGAAATAGATCCTCTTGTAGCCAGCACGGATCCTCGCGTGACCTACGAAGCAAAACTTGCCAGAGCCATTTTGCTCCAGAAAAGTGGGAACTATTCAGAGAGTGCAAGACTTGCGGCCAGTCTGCTCGAGCCGGCGCAGGATCTTGTGCATCATGCCTATGCGCCATGGCTTCTGGCTTATCCCAAACCCTGGCCGGAAATCGTAAACTCTGCGGCGAAACCGGAAAGTACGCTCTATTACACGACTTATGCGATTATGCGCGAAGAAAGTTACTACAATCCGAAAGCTGAATCTTGGGCGAATGCACGTGGTCTTATGCAGCTCATGCTTCCAACGGCACAGTCTTCTGCTGCAGAAATCGGGCTTCCGAAGCCAGCCGCATCCGACCTCTTTAAGCCGGAAGTCGCCATTCCCATTGGTTCTGCATATATTGCAAAACTCAATAGAATCCTCGTTCCGCATCCCATGCTTGTTCTTCCCGGATACAATGCCGGTCAGGGCAATGTCGGCAAATGGATGACGCGTTTTGCCGATGTGGATGTCGATGTATATGTCGAAAAAATACCGTTTAAGGAAGCCCGACATTATGCCAAACGTGTTGGAACTACACTTTGGAGATATCGTTGGCTGTATGACGAAAATCTTCCTCAAAATTTTGATCCTGGGGTGAGACTCGGAGAGTTAAAACCGGAAGACAAATAAGTATTAAGAGTCGTTAATAAGTCAAGTCGAATTCAAGAGCATTTGAATCAACCATTATCCAAGTCATGTCGTACAAAGAACTCAAAATAGCTGAAACACTTGTCAAAACCCCATACGAAAAGCTTCTTACGGCGTGTCTGACTGCGAGGGAAGCAGCAGATTATGAGAAGATACATGCCCTTTATAAGCAGTGTCAGGAACGAAAACTGTATGAGTTTTCCCAAGAGCATGAATGTACGTCGATTGTAGCGGCTCGTCTTCAGCATATGAACTTGTCGACGCCGCAATGGGATTCAGCACTTGACAACTGGAAATATCGTCTCAGTCAGCGATTTGAAGTACTTGATGTCTTGGCTGCTGCTTTGAAGGCAGAAAACATTCCGGTGATTGCACTTAAAAATGCAGGTATTGCGCGAGGTATTTATCCTCATCCGGAGGAATGTCCGATGGGGGATTTTGATGTTCTGGTCAAAAAATCAGACTTTGAGCGTGCTCACAAAGTAGTGATGGAACAAGGTTTTAGCCTTGGATTTCGAGCTGAAAATACGATTGAGGAAGAGGGGGTTCAGGCAGGTCTTATCAGTGGTGGAACTGAGTATAAGAAAGAGCTTTCCGATGACATTCTCTGGTTGGAACTTCAATGGCGTCCGGTTGCCGGACGCTGGATTGCACCTGAAGTCGAACCCGTTGCCGATGATTTGTTCAAAACGGCACTTCCGATTGAAGGAACAGATGTTCTCCTTCAGGATCCAGTTTCCAATCTGCTTCAGGTTTCGCTTCATACTGCAAAGCATTCCTATGTTAGAGCTCCGGGATTGAGACTTCATACGGATGTTGACCGCATTGTACGCGCGTACCCGAAGCTTAACTGGGATGAGTTTGTTTTGCGGGTACAATCGATGAAAGTTGCGGTATCGGTGTTTTTCTCTCTGGCTATTTCAGCCGAAATACTAGGTACCCCGATTCCGGACGATGTTCTTGATGCGTTGGAACCGCCCAAAGTTCAACGCGATTTTATATTTCGATGTATCCGTCAGGCCGGACTTTTTCATCCCCTGGAGCACAAATTCTCCCGACCGAAATATCTGGCATTTACAGCCATGCTCTTTGATTCCCCCAAGGCATGTTTGAAGTCTGCATTTCCTTCGTCAGAATACATGAAACAGCATTATGGCCTGACATCATCGACTCAACTTCCCGGATGCTATATCAAACGATTTGCCAGTCTTATTTTTAAACGAGTGAGAACCTGATGAAAGATAAAATTCTTGTCGTAGAAGACGATTCGGCCATTGCGAAAGGACTCATTCACAACCTCGAATACGAAGGGTTTGAAGTTCGTCATGCATCTCATGGACAGGCTGTCATGCCTATTTTTAGCGAGTTCAAGCCAGATCTCATTGTGCTCGATTTGATGCTTCCCGGTAGGTCAGGTTTTGATATTCTTGAGGAAATACGCGCATTTGATAACAATGTTCAAATTATTATTTTGTCGGCTAGAACTGGAGAATCCGATAAAATTAACGGATTAAGGCTTGGTGCTGATGATTACGTATCCAAACCTTTCAGTTTGAAAGAATTTTTGGCCAGAATATCCTCTGCCATGCGTAGAATTCATCAGCGTAAATCCGTTGAATCGGAAACTATTATCTTTGGGGATTTGACGATTCAACCTGCAGAAAAAAATGTATTGAGAAATGGAGTTCCCATAAAATTAACCCCCAAAGCCATGGAATTGCTCATTTTCTTTGCTCATCACACCAATCATACCTACTCAAGAGAACAACTCATCGAATGCGTATGGGATAACGATTACGAAGGAACAACGCGAACCATTGACAACTTTATCGTTCAGATACGAAGTCAGATCGAAGCCGATCCGTCAAAACCCAAAAGACTTGAAACAGTTCATGGTCTTGGCTATCGATTTGTTGGATGATCTAAATAGTGGTGTAATATCTGAACAGAATTCGTTCTTTGGGACAAATTTTTGGCATGTATTTTTCTAGCATACATGTGAGTGCTTTTGAGCATTTAAGACGAATCAAACAACAACAATATTTTCTGAGAAGTATATCGGAGAACGTGATGAAACGCGCATTATTATTCATTCTTTTGGCAGGATTTCTTTTTTCAGGATGTGGCTGGGATGGTACAAGTGAATCAGGTGAAGGAGTCGTTTTTAGCGATGTCGATGGCGATGGCATTCCTGATTCTGTTGAATGTGCCACTGGCGATCCTCAAACAGGAGCGGGGTGCGAAGATTCTGATAGAGATGGAATACCGGATTATAAAGATACTGATTCTGATAACGATGGAGTCCGTGATGAGTTGGAAGGTAGTGTCGATTCTGATAATGATACGATTCCCGATTACCGGGATGCCGATTCTAAAACGACTATCGATCTGACGCTGATACCGAATGGCAAAGCCTGTTCGTCAAATAGTGAATGCCAAAGCGGCAACTGCTATGATGGCAAAGTCTGCAGAACCCCCAACTGGGGGGGCAGTAGTGCTGGCAAAATTGCAAATGGCAATGCCTGCACAT
>JAZRWV010000242.1:0-2600 GCA_045599925.1 Myxococcota bacterium | reverse complement strand
ATCAGACCCGCATTCAAGCGAATATGTGGCCGCACGCTGGCATCAGGTCGAATGGATTTCCGGATACAATGGCGAAGGAGATCTCGTCATTACCGCAGATCATGCCGGATTATGGACGGATTCTCGCTATTTCATTCAGGCTGGAAAACAGCTTCCGGGTACAGGCATTGAACTTCACAAAACCCGCCTCCCCGAATCCGTCATGATTCCCCAATGGCTCGGAAAAACGTTCGAAAATAAAAAAACAGTCGTGATTGCCGTCGATGGACTTTGTCAGACGATATCTGCAATTGAAGATATACAAAATGAATTTCATGCCGCATTTGAAAAACGTCTGAAATCGAAAAAAGATCCCCTGGATTACTTTGAAAATGTGGCAAAACCCTGCATTATCGCAAATGTGCCGGACATGCTCGACGCCCTCTGGACTGACCGTCCATCCATGCCGTGTACGCCTGTTACACTCGTCAGCGAAGCGCAAACCGGCCGCACTCGCGCGGATAAACTTGCGTGGCTAAGAAATCGCATGAATGCCGCAAATTGTGACGCCATCCTGCTTTCCGCACTCGACGAGATTGCATGGACACTCAATGTACGCGGAAGCGATGTCGACTACAATCCAGTCGTGATGTCGTATCTGCTCGTCACAAACGACGATGCGATCTGGTTCGTCCGCAAAGCCGAATCGGTCGATGACGTTTCAGAAGCGAGTTTTCAGGAACTTGCCAAAGACAACATCCGGATTTGCCAGTATAAAGAGGTTGAAGAGGCTCTGAATGATTTATTACTAAATGATATTAAATTATTCATCGATCCGTCCTCATTTAATTACAGTCTTTATGCCTGTCTCAGAGAAAATCGACTAGTCAAGGGCACCTCACCGGTCATTCTCGAAAAATCGATCAAAACTCCGGTGGAAATCGAAGGTATGCGCAAAGCGCATTTTATTGACGGAATTGCAATGACGCGTTTTCTGCACTGGCTTGAAACGAGCATTCATGCCGGTGCAGACCTTTCGGAATGGGATGGCGCAGTCAAGCTCGGAGAATTCCGAAGTGAAGGCGAGGGGTATCGAGGCGACAGTTTCGAAACGGTATCGTCCTGGGGTGAAGGAGCCGCATTGCCGCATTATGTCACGCCCAAAGACGGTTCGACCAGAATCGGCAATCACGGCCTGTTTCTTTGTGATTCCGGCGGCCAGTATCTGTTTGGAACGACCGACATCACGCGAACCATCGCACTCGGCCCCTGCACCGACCTCGAAAAAGAAGATTACACCCTCGTTCTGAAAGGTCACATCGACCTCGCCATGGCCCATTTCCCCAACAACACAACCGGCGATCAGCTCGATGTACTCGCCCGAGAACCCATGTGGCGCGTCCATCGAACATTCGGACACGGCACTGGTCACGGCGTCGGATTCTATCTCAATGTACACGAAGGCCCGCAAAGCATCCGTCAGGGATTCAACCGCCAGGCCATGATCCCCGGCATGATCACTTCCAATGAACCTGGCATCTATCGCGAAGGCATGCACGGCGTTCGGCACGAAAATCTCGTTCTCTGCGTCGATACAGGCGAAGAAGCTTTCGGCCGCAAATGGTTCTGCTTCGAAAATCTGACGCTCTGCTACTTCGATACCGCGCCAGTTCTCAAGAATCTGCTCAATGACGACGAAATTCAATGGCTGAACGAATATAACGAACACGTCTATCAAGCCCTTTCACCCGCACTTCCACAGGATGTCGCATCATGGCTTAGAAATAAGACTCGTCCTATTTAGTTTTTTGATGGAGCAGGCATGGCTATTGGCCGTTTCGGCCAATACGCCATGCCCGCCGTGCTATCTGCGATACGCCCGGCGATGATATTTATTTGAATCAAGTCATTCCAGGAGACAAATAATGAAAAAAAATACATATTGGATCAGCATACTCGCAATCATTAGCTTTTTCATCGCAGGATGCAGCGAAGACAGCTCAACAGGTGACGATACGACACCGCAGACCGAAGAAGCTCAATGTGGAAACACAATCGTCGAAGACGGTGAAAGCTGTGATGACGGCAATGAAACATCCGGTGACGGCTGTTCATCCGACTGCAAACTCGTTGAAGATGGCTATGAATGCCCTCAAAATGGCGGGAAATGCTCGAAAAATGGGTCTTCCAATCCGACGACAGAAACCGAATGCGGAAACAGCAAAATTGAAAACGACGAAGTATGTGATGATGGCAATACTCAAAGCAATGACGGCTGTTCTGCTGATTGTAAAACCATTGAAGATGGCTATGAATGCCCCAATGCCGGTGAAATCTGCGTAAAGAAAACGACTTGCGGAGATTCCCAAATCACTGGCGATGAAGTCTGCGATGATGGCAATGACGTCAGTGGCGACGGTTGTTCGTCGGACTGCAAAACCATCGAAAATGGCTATCACTGCACAAAACCTGGCGAAGAATGCGTTCTCGATTCATGCGGTAACAGCATTCTGAACGATGGCGAAGAGTGCGATAATGGCTATCTCAACATCGAATATGGCATTCGAAATATGTGTTCACTGACATGTCATTTAGCACATTACTAAGTCGGAGGCCAAGCG
>JAZRWV010000241.1:0-14574 GCA_045599925.1 Myxococcota bacterium | reverse complement strand
ACGGTCCTGTTCCTGAGCTGCCAATATGTATTGAAAACCAACCCATGCCCCCACACATGCAGCAATCACTGCTGCTGATATCAACAATACAATAATCGAGCGCTTGTTTGACTTTTTCTCCCCCTGCTCAAACTTGCCACGCTCACTCAAGGGTTTACCAAGACCAAGCATTTGTTGTATTGCTTCGTGATCTGCAGCAGTTCCACTCTGCATGTTGTTTAACGCTTTTTCTTCGCTTTTTTGTTCGGATACTTTGGATTCAGGCTCTGACATGGATGATTTCCCTTTTTGGGGCTAAAAAATAACCGTTCCAGTTTAACCATTTTGTGCCTCAATTGGCAAATAGTCTCTGTCAGAGTTCATTTAATATCGTTATTTTCAGCCTGAATATGAAAATCTATGACTTAAATATGGACGCGCATGAACGCAATGCGAGCGGATGCCACGGCCGAACAACAACCTTATCCCCCATCTAACTCAAATGCCATCACCTCAATATCAAACCACCTATGAGCAAGCCAGTTACGATTCTGGTTCCTATGATGCTGAAATTAAGAATATCTTTTCTGGTATTTCAGCACAAATGCTCGAAAAATATGATTTCATCAAAGAAATCGGTCATGGCACCCAAGGACATATCTACGAAGCAAGACGAAAATCGGACAATGCCCATGTTGCCATTAAAAAACTCGATATCACTTCGGTGTCAAACTGGAAGGAATACGAACTGTTTAACCGCGAAGCAACAGCTCTGGCTCAGATTGACATAGAAGGGACTGCGCATTTTTATGAAGCTGTCGAATGCCTCAATGATGCACATCCATCAGCATATATTGTTCAGGAATTCATTGAAGGCCAATCACTCTCTGAATTTCTGAAAAAAACTCATCGGTTTTCAAATGCTCAGATTTTCGATGCAGCTCTGCAGCTCATCGACATTCTCGAAAACCTTCACAAACACAATCCCCCAATCATTCATCGCGATATCAAACCATCCAATGTGATTCTTTCTCCAAGAGAAGATGACTTTTTCCGCGTCTGTCTCATCGATTTCGGAGCAATTTCAAACCCACAGATTCAAAGCGGCGGCTCAACGGTTGCCGGAACTTACGGCTATATGCCTCCGGAACAACTCATGGGCAAACCAGAACCAGCCAGCGATATCTATGCACTCGGTGCACTTCTGGCCCACTGGCTCAGTGGCGTTGATCCTGCCGATATGCAAGTCGCTGATTTCAGACTTCTCATCGAACCACATCTCGAACACCTGCCACATCATATCGTCAGCACACTCCGAAACATGCTGACGCCAGATGTATCAAACAGATTTTGCGACTACACGCTGCTCAGAGATGCCTTCACAAACTTTTTAAAGGATAAAACCACAAACACACCAAAAACTGACGAAATTCAGCTATCCACCAATCTCGAAGAACGATTCAAGGCCGTCAAAACACCTGGTCAAACCGGAAATATCGAACTCTGGCACAGTCTGTCTGAAAATACCCCAAGAAAACTACCTCTGTGCTATCAAAACCTCAAAATTACACGTCATAATGCCACTGCAAACTTTGTCGATGAAAAGCCTCCATTTGGCGAAGGGATTTTCGATCCAAACTATTCATCTAAGTTTACATATTATTTGGCGATAATCTATTGCTGCATCTTTATTGCCATACTGTTGTTTATATTTCTTTATTCAAAGTTCGAAATACTGCACGCTACCAGTATTATTCTTGGCATTTTTATTTTTGTCATTCTCGCACTTATCGTGCCCATCATAGGGCGAAAAATCATAAAGAAACTGAATCGTTCGCAACGAAAAGCAAAAAAAGTAATTCTGAATCTCCTTAGCTATGGAAGAAAATCCATCGCGACCGTCACTCAAATTGAGTACAAACAGCTCGATAAAGACCATCTCGAAACCTGTCCAAATGATAGAGATGGCTGCCTGTATTATTACGAAGGTTTGCCAGTCTTTGTGGTATCATATAAATTCAACCCGCCTGATGACGCGTCAAAAAACGATATTACTCATCAAATCATTCTCCATACGTCACCGGAAGGAAGGCTCAAAGTCGGCGATCCTCTGCCCATTCTCTACAAAATTCATGAAAAAGATAACAGAATCGTCACCAGTATGCCGGTTCCCATTGCACTTTCTGATATCGTCGATTTGAGAGAAATCATCTGTACGACTGCTCAATAACAGATAAAAAAAATAATCTCATTATCATCCCTGCCGCAATCATACGTCTTTCCCCCCAACAAATCACTGCTTTTCCATGTATACGCCATCAGAACTCGCTCAAAACTACGAATTCATCCGCATTATCGGTGAAGGAGCCAACGGAAAAACCTGGCTGGCGCAAAAACTTGATACCAAAGAGCTCGTCGCCATCAAATCCCTAAAGCTTTCCAAAATAGATAATATCAAGAGTTATGAACTTTTCCTGCGCGAAGCTCAGGTTTTGCAAAACCTAGATATTGCAGGTGTTCCTAAATTTTATGAAAACCGGTTTACCGGCGAAGGTGAACAGACTTGTTATCTGATTCAGGAGTACATTGAAGCTCCGTCACTGCTATCGCAAATCGAAGTAAATGGCCAGTTTGATGAGCAAACAACTCTTGAGGTCATGTTAAAAACCGCACAGATTCTTCATGCACTTCACTCCGACTACTCTCCCCCTATCATTCATCGCGACATCAAACCCTCCAACATTTTATGCCAAATTTGCGATTCAGAAGTTCGCAAACTGACGCTTATCGATTTCGGTGCTGTTGCGAATCCTCAAAAAAAGTCCGGTGGTTCAACAGTCGCCGGAACTTTCGGATATATGGCACCAGAACAAATGATGGGAGATGTCACGCCGCAGGCTGATTATTACGGATTAGGAGCAACTGCCCTGCACATGGTAACCGGTCTTGCCCCATACGAAATCCCAACATCTATTTTTACCCTGCAATTTGACGATATCCTTCAAAAATTCGCGCCTGAATTAAGTGAACATTTCATCGAACTCCTCCATATTCTTCTGAATCCGGATGTTCAGAAACGTCCAAAAAATGCAAGGATCCTTCTCACTTACATCCGAAACGTCAAAAAACATAAGTCACCAATCGAAGAAAAAAAGTATTCGATTTGTGATGAATACCTTAAACGCATTCGTGAAGAAGAAAAAGCTGAAGCCCATCGAGTCATTTCCGATTCAGATATTCAAAACTGGTTCATTACACTGGGCCTCGTTCGTGCCATCTTTATACACAACAACGAACCTTGTGCCGAATATACCTTTGAATCAGGCGAACAATGTTTCGCAGGGCTCTGCCCAATCAGCCAGGAAGTTTACGATAAATATAAAGATGTTAAGCTGCCAATACACTGCACGGTTCGGTTCGATCCGGCCGATGCACACTTCAACATGATCTCAAAAATTCAAAATGATCCTAGAAAATAATAAAACTCGTTGCAAAATCCCGTCAATGACATATGAATGTCTTTGATTGTGTCTTCATGTTGATGACACGTTTTGAAATAAGGAAAAACAAAGCATGCTGAGCAGTTGTTACAATGCGCTTCTTGAGCGCTTTCTTCGTTATGTAAAAATCGATACACAGTCTGATCCCGAGTGCCCAAACTATCCGACTGTTTATCCGTCAACTCAAAAACAATTCGATTTGCTCAGACTTTTAAAAGCTGAATGTGAAGAACTCGGACTTTCCAATGTTGAACTCGACAAATATGGATATGTGACTGCAACATTGCCTTCAAACGTCGATCACGATGTCAAAACCGTTGGATTTATTGCCCATGTCGATACCTCACCTGAAGTCAGTGGGGCCAATGTCAAACCTATCATTCATAAAAATTATCAGGGACAGGATATCGTCCTTCCCGACCGCAATGACATCGTCATCAGATATGCCGATAATCCTGATTTGAAAGAGCAGATTGGCAATGACATCGTCACTGCATCTGGAACAACTCTTCTTGGCGCTGACAACAAATCCGGTGTGGCCGCCATTATGACCGCCATGGAATACCTGCTTAACCACCCGGAAATTAAACATGGTGATATCCGCGTCGGCTTTACACCTGATGAAGAAATCGGTGGTGGCACTGAATATTTCGACATCAAAAAGTTCAACGCCTATTGCGCTTATACCGTGGATTCATCCACACGCGGAATGATCGATACTGAAACATTCAGTGCTGATATGATGACAATCACATTCGAAGGTCTCAACACCCATCCAGGCAATGCTTATCATCAGATGATCAATGCCATTAAGATCGTTTCGGATTTTGTCTGCCGTCTTCCAAAAGATACGCTTTCACCAGAAACAACACAGGATCGCGAAGGTTTCGTCCACCCAACAGATGTCAAGGCCGGCGTCGATTCTGCCAGCATCCAGTTCATTCTCCGCGATTTTGATGCTGCAAAACTCGATGTTCAGAAACAGCTTCTTCTCGACCTTGCAAAGCAAACAACCGATGCATTTCCGGGCTCCAGCTTCACTTACGAGCATAAAAAACAATATCGCAATATGAGTTCTGTGCTCGATAAATTCCCCGATGTTTCATCCAATGCTGAACGCGCAATCCGTGAAGCCGGTCTTGAAGTTCGAAAGATGGCTGTTCGCGGTGGTACTGATGGCTCTCAGCTTTCTCTCAATGGCCTTCCAACACCGAATCTTTTCGCGGGTGAACAAAACTACCATTCCAGATATGAATGGGTCAGCGTCCAGGATATGCTCAAATCTGCAGAAGTTATCGTGCGCATCGCACAAATCTGGGCAAAATAATCTTTTTATTGTTTGAATTATGGCTGTTTTTTTTTCGCATAGACAGCCATATTTGCAATACATGACTTGCGTCTTTTGATGCATTCAAATAAAATCACAGCCATATTGGGAATTTCTCCCCTCATGGCTGTTTTTTTTAACTCATTACGAAAACAAGAAGATGAAGCGTTTTTTTAAGATTATCGTTCTGGGCATTTTTGTCATTTTGACATGTTCTGCATGCGGTTTGTCAAAAAAACCAGTCAAAGAAGTCTTTGAACTTCAGTCATACACAGAAGATCCTTACATCAATGACGTGCGTGAACTCGAAAAAAACCTCGACCAAATTCAGGCAGAACAGGCATCTCATCAGCCTGCCTCTGATGCTTTGATTTCTGAAACCAATACCAAGCTCAACGCTTTATCACAGAATTCCATTTCGGGACGCATCTATATTGAACACCACAAAGCTCATCTTGAAACTCTTAATCTGATTCAGGATTCTCTCGCCAAACAAACATCCGGGGTTTCAAAACTCAGCTGGCCACAAAACCTTAATCTTAGTGCGGATATCAACAATTCCATCCAAAAACTCGACATGCTCGACAACTGGGTCATGAATGTCGTAGACAGCTATCAAAAAGGAGAATTTGCTACCGATAATCATCAGCTCGATTTCAAACAATATTTCGACAGTCTGAACAAAGATGTCCAAAAATACTATATGACATCTCACTTTGCGACATTTAAACAGGTTAACTGCATTCAGTCCCTTGTCTCCACAATGAATGAAGAACGCCGCAAAGGACAGGCTGGATTAAACGTTGAACTGCCGCTTGCCTGCAAAAATATTAATGCCATTTTTAATGTCGAAAATCTCTATGCCTCAGACCCAATCGTTCGATTTAAAGCAGAAAAACTCCATCGAACATTCGAAGCTGACCTCAAAAAACTTATTAACCAGCCACAAACTTCATACTCCACGTCTGCTTTTAATGAACAAATTCGAAACTTTGAACTGATGCCTGGCGGTGCTCTTTATATTCAATCGTTCTCTGCCATTTTCGAAGCCCTAAACAGCAAAAATACAGGCATTGTCTATGGTACACTCAGTGCGGATGCACAACAGAAAACGATGGAAGACGGCGCGCAAAAACGCATCGACGACTTTGACCGCGCTATGATTGGTTATTACGAACAAAGCCTCAGACCCGAAACCGAACTTTCTAAAAAACTTCTGAGCGCAAAACTCCATGTCTTTGAAAAAGCTTATTATGCTCTACTGTTATATCCCGGCGGCCCATATCATTACATCGACCCAAAACGGCTCGAAGTCATGACGGATATTGCCAAACTCAACGCCTTTGAATCCATCGAAAGTTTCTTCCCATGGGATGAAGAATACCTCAATCAAAAAGCAGCTCTCAAAGACACTCCAAACGCATATCCCGCCCATCAGCTCAAAATCGAAGTGGAGAAACGAAAATACGCTTCTCTCGTAAAACGATTCAGCAAAGCAACGGGCTCCGACGAATTGCTTACCGATTCTTTGCTTCTTTCCATGCGTTACAGCATTCACGAAATGGAAAGAATTCCAGGCGGCAATGCCTTTATGAACGAACAAAATGTTGAACTGCTCAACAGAAAACTTGCTTCAAAAGCAGCCAAAATCATTTACCTGCGAAATGACAATGATGCCGAAATCAACAAAACGCTTAGTACACAAATCACCGCCCTCGGTAAAAGCCTCGATCGATATATCTCTTTATTTTACATGCAATTTTCGCCATATGACATGGTCAGCCATGAAGCTGTTTTAAAGCTCTATTCCAATATGCTTTCTCAGCCGGGTGGACTTGAAGCCATTTTTGTCAGAAAAAATGCCGTCGAATATCTCAATGAACTCGCATACCTTTGGCTGGCTTATCTAGAATCCGCAAATACCGGAGATGCAGAAAGTGTTGTCATTTTAACAAACAGTTTCCTAAAAAAATATCCTGAAATGAACGGCATTCCTTCATTCAAAATGAACAAAAAAATCGAATCAAATGCCGAAAAACAAGCCAAAGAAATCGAGAATTTCCTCAATAGTTCAACAAATTTCTCACAACTGACGGCCGATGAATTCAATGAAAAATGGGAATCCAGCATCGCCACACTCGTCAACTTTGACTACATGATTCGCAACAAAGCCCAGATGCTCTCTTTGTTGTTAGAAAAAAGCACTTTGGTTAAGCACGAAGCAGGCAACAATAAATCAAAAGAAGCTCTCAATGAAGAAGCTGCCAATAAAGCCAGAAAAGCCGCTCTTCTCAATAAAATCGTTGCCTCATCGCTTCATGAAGAAACCAATATCTGCGATGATTATAACGCACAGTATAAAGACTATTTTGAGACAGTTCGCTGGCTCGATTCAGAAATTGATGCACTCCAGAATTCATCGACATATCACCAGGATTTGAGTGAAAAATACGATAAGGCTGGTGATTCTAGAAATGCTTCATCCGAACGCCAAAAATCGCGTCATGACTCGAATACAATGAATACAAGATCGCGAGATCTTCTAAACATTCAGGAAAAAATTCCAGCCCTTCAGAAAGAAGCCAAACAGAACAACTGCACCCTGGATGAAATTTGATAAGAAACACGCGGTCGTATCGCCATGCGATAGACCGCGCACATCGCATGGCGTATTGGCCTCTGGCCAATAGCCATGCCCCACTAATCCTCATCATCAGACATGGATGATGGAGATTCATATTTCTTAATCTTTTTATGAAGATTAGTGCGTTCAATGCCGAGCATATCGGCTGCTTTGGAAACACTGTTTCCAGTCATCTTAAGTGTTTCCTTAATAAACGCATCCTCTGCCATGTCGCGGAATACGCGAAGCGTCACCATACCGGGACGCAGTGAAGCCAGACGGCTGATGAGATCCTCTTCATCCCCGGAAACAGCATCCAATTCCGCAGGTTTTACAGGCGCAAGCTCAATCAGAGTCGGGGTAGGCTTCGTCTGAGAATGCGATTCCACATATTCCATGATGTCTTCGGGAAGATCCGCCACCGTAATGACATCCTGACACATGATCACAAAACGCTCGCACAGATTGTGAAGCTCCCGAATATTGCCAGGATAGTTGTACTGACGAAGGATGTCCATCGCCCGATCGCTTACCTGAAGCACTGAACGCCCATATTCCATGCCGATTTGACTCAAAAATGTATTGATGAGCAGAGGAACGTCATCTAGTCTTTCGCGAAGCGGCGGAACTTCAATCGGCACGACATTCAGACGGAAATAAAGATCCTCGCGGAAAGTCCCTTCGGCAACCGCTTTCTTGAGATCTTTATTCGTTGCCGCAATGACGCGGACATCGACAAAGGAAAGCTTTTCACTCCCGACACGAGTAAACTCGCCATTTTGAAGAACACGAAGCACTTTTGCCTGAGCCGCAAGCGACATATCGCCGATTTCATCGAGGAAAATCGTACCGCCATTTGCCATTTCAAATAGACCGCGTTTATTGCCGGATGCTCCGGTAAAGGATCCTTTCTCGTGTCCAAAAAGCTCACTTTCAATGAGTTCCGACGGAATGGCCGAACAGTTGACTTTGACAAACGAACGCTTTGCACGATCACTAAGCGCATGAATCGAACGTGCAACGAGATCCTTACCAACACCGGACTCGCCCAGAATCAGGACCTTGCCTTTGGTCGGCGCAACAACTGAAACCGCTTTGCGGACTTTCTGCATCCCGGCTGACTCACCAATCATGCCGCAATAACGGACATCCGTGTTTTCAAGGCTTTCCACTTTCTGCGTCAGAAAATGACGTTCGCCTGCGTTTCGAACAGAAAGTAAGAGACGCTCGCGATCAAGCGGCTTTTCAAGGAAATCAAATGCTCCGAGACGCGTCGCGTTCACAGCATCTGTCAGCATCGCATGACCACTCATCATCACAACTTCCGGCGATGCATCCATCTGATGAATGCGTTCGAGCATTTCAAGACCGGACATCCCGGTCATCTGGACATCGAGCAAAACGACGTCGTACGCGTTTTCTGCAAGCATTTCGAGGCCTTCTTCCGCACTCGAAGCCGTTTCAACGTCGTAATCTTCGCCCATTAAAACCATGCATATCGTTCTGCAGATATTTTTTTCGTCATCCACGACGAGAATCTTGGCATTTGCCATTGCATTTCCTTCGTTAAATTGTCTGAATTCATTCACGCCTGTACAGGCCAAAAATCGGCGAATCTTTTACCACAATAAATGCGAAAATTACAGCATTCAATTCGGCGTAATGAAACGCCGCAACGTCAAAAACGAGAAACGGAAAACAGGAAACGAATAACGAATCTTAATCCCTTTCAATTCTGCGTTGCATGCAACGCAGAATCATCGCTCGGGACGCGTAAACATAACGCTCAACAAACAACAAACAACGTATAACGACTGTTAATTGTTAATTGTTAATTTATCGACAGTGTAATATATTTTATTGGCCTTTGAGCATAGCAAAGGTCTTACATCGGTTTTGTGGGGTCACAGTGACCCTTATTATTTACTCATGCATAAGGAGATTAAATTTCATGAGTCTTATGAAAAAAGCGGTTGCCGAACTTATCGGTACATTCTGGCTCGTCTTTGGTGGTTGCGGTGCTGCATACTTTGCTTGTGGCGTTCCCACGACTGGTATTGGTTATGTCGGCGTTGCCCTAGCTTTCGGTCTTACCGTTCTGACAATGGCTGTTGCCATTGGCCATATCTCCGGCTGCCATCTCAACCCGGCTGTGACACTTGGTCTCTGTGCTGCAGGTCGTTTTGACGGCGGTGCCAAGGGCGCTGGTGTTTACATTGCTGCACAGATCGTCGGTGGTATCATTGGTGCTGCATTGATTTTTGTCATTGCCGGCTGCCCCGAACTCAACGGTGCTGTGGGTGGCTTTGCCACGAACGGCTGGTCCGACACACTCAATGAAGCTGGCCGCAACGCATTCGGCGGAACGACTGTTGGTATGGCATCAGCCATCATTATTGAAACCGTTTTGACCTTCGTATTCCTGATGATCATCATCGGTTCCACTGACAAACGTGCTCCCGCTGGCCTTGCTCCTGTTTCCATCGGCCTCGGCCTCACCCTCATTCACCTCATCTCCATCCCCGTTGACAACACCTCCGTCAACCCTGCCCGTTCACTCGCCATGGCAATCTTTAACGGTGGTGAATCCCTAGTTCAGGTTTGGGTATTCATTCTCTTCCCGATCGTGGGTGCTGTCCTCGCCGGTCTTCTTTACAAATGCGTTTTCGAATGCAAATGCTGTTGTGACGGCAAATGCAGCGACTGCAAATGCGAAAAGAAAGAAGAAGCAAAAGAAGAAAAAGCCGCTGAATAATTCAGTCAGCTTTTGATTTTTGGGCCGCCCTGTTTCAACACGGGCGGCTTTTTTTTCGCCTTTTTCGCGGCAATGCCGCGAAATACGGCTCATGTTTCGGCCTATCGCTTCTCGATACGGCCTCATCAAATATCATCTACTGATGAAAACCGCCGCAATCGCGGCAAATATGGGGTTCAAACGCGATTACGTCCGACACACCGAACATCCGTCGTGAACCCGACCATCACGAAGCTCATCCTGAGTCGCCTTGCGCACTGCAACCACTTCCACATCGAAATGCAAAGTCTTCCCCGCAAGCGGATGATTCGCATCCACATACACATTCTCTTCATCAATTGAGACAATCCAAAGCGGAAACGGCTTTCCATCTTCAGATTTTGCTGTCATGCCTGCACCCACTTTAAATGGCGTTCCTTCTGGAAACAGCGACTTGGGAACAGCCTGGGGTTCACCATCGCGAAGCCCATAGGCATCTTCTGGGGCAACATCCACATGAAATCTCTTCCCAACGGTTGCCCCTTCCAGCGCTTTTTCAAGTCCGCGAAGAATCGATCCATGTCCGTGCAGATAACGCATCGGATTTTCATGCGTCGCCAAATCGAGAACTTCACCCTCATCATTGCTCATGACAAAAATGACAGAAGGCACGGTATCCTGAGCAACGGTATCGGTCTTTAAAGATTCTGGTGTTTCATTTGTCATTGTCTTGCCAATTCCTGTCTGTTTATGCTTCCCACAGCCCAACTGCTGTCGAATCTGAACGGCCTAATAGGCCCCAACGGTCTTTTTCGCAATCGTTTTTTATGGCATTCATTATGAAATGACTTACAAACTCATCTTTTCTCAAAAATAAGACATATTTATTCCCAATCCACATAAGTTAAATATTAACAACAGTCCCTCACCATATACAAATGTGAGAGATTGATTAAAAAACTAACCATTTCATTAGAAACCAATCAAATTGAAAAACTACTAGATTTTGTGTATAATATCTCAGTGTTATTGTGTTTTTACCAGTTCTATTCAGGAGGCTGATATGAAATATTATTTGAAATATGCATTTGCCGTGAGTCTTGCCTCACTCCTCGCGTTCTCGCTTCCCGCATGCAGTGATGATGATGCAGGTGATACCAGTTCACAACAGGAAGAACCGGATCCGGAAGGCCAGGAACCAACCGATCCCAAAGAAAAGGATGAACCTGAAGAGCCAGAACAGCCCAAAGAAGAACCCGATGAAGGCTGGCAGGCACTTCTCCTTGCCGGAATGGCAACGGATCTCGAAGTAGCCAACAAAGGGACGACACGTCTTTCCGTTATGCTTGTTTCACTTCATGGAGATGATGCTGGGGAAGGCATGGTCGGCAAAGATATTTCCTGGAAAATCAAATCCGGCAAAGAAAACATCAACCTCTCATCCGGTAAATCAAAAACTGGTGAAGGCGGAATTGCTACAATCGATGTCTACGCCAAAGACCTCGCCGGATCTGCCGTCGTTACAGCCACAACAACCGAAAATCTGGCCCCCAAATCCGTCTCATTCAACGTCAAAGTGCTCGATAAACCTACAGGAAACATCAATGCCACTGCTTCTATCAATGGCAATGCGCCTGCAGCCAATTACGCCATCCGGCTTTATGACGGTAAAGAAGTTCAGTGCGCTTACGTCGATCTCGAAGCCGGATCGATTCCGAATATCAAAACCGATACAGAAGCAACTCCTCTTTTTCCTGCCGTTGATGCCAAAACTGCTCTGTTCGAAAATCTCTCCACAGAGATGAACTACACACTCATTGCATACGCCTATTCGGCTGAGGGTGCTCCTGTTGCCGCAGGCTGTCTCGATTCTGGATTGACCGTTCGCGGAAGCGAAACCACTGAAGCCGTCATTCCGCTTCAGACAATTGCACTCGACCCTGTTACAACCTATCACATCCGAAGTTACTTTGACCTCGGCGATGTCGCATCAGCACTCGGTTCTGTCGGCACGCTTATCACACGCATTACCGATTTTGCTGCCGATCCTGGTGCAACTCTCTATGATTTGTTATGGGATCTCATCAAAGAAGGTGTCGGCGGTACAGCCAGTATCATTGAAAAACTCGTGAGTCTGTTAAATCTCGATGAAAAACTGACTGGATGGATCAACGACACCATTCAGGAAAATAAAACAGTCTGCACGGTTGGGTTGTTTGCATGTCAGTTCAGAGATCTCGTCCGCATGATGGAATTCATGGGCGAACTCAATGTCGAAAAATTGGGTGATGTCGAACTCCAGGGTACCGATGCATACGATGGCATTGCAGCTTACTGGCGTATGAACTGCGATGGCAGCGATCCAAATTGTGGTCGTATGCCACTCACAACCAAACAGCTCAATATCACAGACACTATCAACTTCCTCGAAGGCGGCTGGAGTGGTTCCATTGCAAATGGTTACGACAAACTCGCCATTGAATCGCATGAACTAAGCCTCTACTACGGCAAAATTGTCATTTACCTCATTACGCAGGTACTTATTCCGAAAGTTACAAAAGACAAAGTCAAATGCAGTTCCAACACGGCAAATGCAGCAGACTGCTTTACCAACCTCATTGCTTACTGGGTCAACTGCGACTCCATTGGCAAAAAATTGTTTGATGCTTTAGATAAAGGCTGGCTCCATACTTTGGGCATAAATGTTTCTCAATCCCAAGCAACAGGCTGGTGTAAATCCGCAGCCTCCGGTGCAAGTTCGATTCTTGGCTTCCTCACAGCATTTGCTGAACTCCAGAAAGCCGGTTCTGATATCATCATCAGCGGTACAGCCAAATTTAGTGATACCAATGCCGATAACGTCGTCGATATCATTTCAAACGGCAACTGGGCTGGCAGCATGAATATCACATTGTCTAACGAAAATGCAGACGGCACTGTGACAAAGACCACTCAAACCACAGGCGTCAAAGGTATCTGGAGCGCATATAATCTCAAAAACGTCAATGGCGAAGATGGTAATATATATTGCACCAATCCCAAAACCTCAACAGATTCAGCGGATCAGCTTTGCAGCTATCCACTCATCGACAGAAATCAGCTCAATTCTGCCGGTATGTGTGCTAAATATGTTCAATGTGCTAAATAGCACCGGCACATATCTATCATTCCAAAGCCGGGCTCTATGAGTCCGGCTTTTTTTGTTCACTTCATCAAGGAGTTTTATGTCAGAAAACGCACAACCTAAAGCAACGTGGCGCTTTCCAGGCACATTCTGGTTCGCAAATTCCATGGAATTATGCGAGCGAGCAGCCTATTACGGTTTCTTCATACTCATTACACTCTATCTGTCGACTGTCGTCGGCTTTTCTGATGTCGAAGCCGGTATCATTTCGGGTATTTTTTCCGGTGCTCTCTATCTGCTCCCTCCCTTTATGGGCATCATTTCCGACCGTATTGGCTTCAGAAAGGCCATGATACTCGCCTTTTCACTGCTGACTTTCGGTTACACCATGCTCGGCGTCTGGCATGACAAAGTCACGGTCTGTCTGTTCCTCGTCGTGATGGTCTTCGGTTCGGCTTTCATCAAACCGCTCATTACAGGAACTGTCGCCAAAACAACCGACGAAACGAACCGCGCTCGCGGGTTTTCTCTCTTTTACTGGACGGTCAACATCGGAGCTTTCCTCGGCAAAACATTCATTCCATTTGTGCGGCAGAACATCGGCCTCGAATATGTCAATTTCTTTTCGGCAGGCGTTTGTCTCATCGCCCTCGTCATTGCCCTGCTTTTCTATCATCCGGAATCGGCAGAAACTGAGCATAAAACATTCAAACAGCTATTCATCAGTTTGTGGAAAATCCTCACAAACATGCGTCTGCTCCTGCTGACACTCATCATCGCAGGCTTCTGGACTGTTCAGCAGCAGCTTTATGCCACAATGCCCAAATACGTGATTCGTACCGTCGGCGAAGACGCACGCCCTGAATGGATTGCAAACGTCAACCCGCTCGTCGTCGTCATTTGCGTCATCTTTGTGACCCAATGGATGCGCAGGAAAAAAGCCATTTCATCGATGACAATCGGCATGTTTATCATGCCATTTTCAGCTTTTGCAATGAGTCTCGGCCCCTGGCTTCGAGACGGTTTTGGCGATTCCATCCTCGGTCTGCACCCATTTACATTCATGCTCGTCGTCGGCATTGCCCTTCAGGGACTCGCCGAATGCTTTATTTCACCGCGCTTTCTTGAGTATTTCTCACTCCAGGCGCCAAAAGGCGAAGAAGGTGTTTACCTCGGATTTTCACATCTGCATTCGTTTTTCTCGGCAATTTTCGGCTTCTTTATCAGCGGCTTTCTGCTCGAAAAATACTGTCCTGCAAGAGAATCCCTGCCCGATACCATGACAGA
>JAZRWV010000240.1:0-8185 GCA_045599925.1 Myxococcota bacterium | reverse complement strand
CAAACATTGCTAGACGCCTTTCAATCCCGTCGACCACACTTTCCCTCACCACCGCAATCAATTCCCTCGGCATTCGCCCCACCGAATCCAGAAGTATCGGCATAAGTCCTCGCCCTTCAGATTCAAGTCTTCCAAGCTCATCGACCATGAACACTGAAGCATTTTCATACAATTTCATGCGATTTTGTGCCCAAATCCACGCTGTTTCAGGGAAATCATAACAGTTCATTGCCGTATTGAATATTGCGGCAACACAACTTTCATTTGTGTTTAAGTCGCAAAATTCGTATCCGGTTCGATGATTGTTCAGGAATTTTGCAGATTCAATAAAACCTGCGGCCGAAACTCCCTCATGTTTCAGAAATGAAAAAAGCTCTTTCAAGACTGAAGTTTTGCCGCAGTGAACCGGCCCTGTAATCGCGATTTTCGAGCATTGACCAGAAGCAACGAGCTGTCTGATTTCAGCAAATTCGGAATCATATCGGGATGGCTGAAGAAACCTCATTTATCAACGGCTTCCTGAATCATGCTCAGAATCGACTGAGTATCAAAAGCAATGAGAATTTTACGGCCATTCAAAAAGAATGTCGGCGTCGATTCAACGTTGTTTGTCAGACCTTCTTTCTTTGACTGAACGACTTTTTCCCGAATGGAGGATTCCTGCATGAGCTTGCTGAATTCTTCAGAATTTAAGCCAATTTCAGTTGCTTTGGCCATCACAGATTCCTGAGAGTAGTTGTCGAAATCGCGATAAAGACTGAGAAGAAAATCCCATCCATGACCAAGTTTTGCTGCGGCTTCGACTGCAATTGCAGCCTGTGTCGAATTTTCATGCGTTTTTATCGGGAAAAGCCGCAGATTGACGGCAACCTTATCTTTAAGTGATGCGGCTTCCAGTGCCTTGAGAAGTTCAGGAACGAATCTGGAGCAGTAAGGACAACGCCCGCATAAATACACGGAGAGAACGACTTTGGCCTGTGGATTCCCCCAGATATGTTCAGGATATTTTGCAATCTGAACAGCTGGCGTCAAATCAGTCATCGTCATGGCTCTCTGATCGAGAATATGCTTGATTTCCTGCACATTTTTTCCTCCAGAAACCAAATGACAGACTTCATCAGCCAGGTGTTTGACAAGCTTGCATGAAGTCTGTTTTTGCATGCATTTGGATATAGTCTCATCACAGCAGTCATAAGGATAAGCTGAATCCATGACTTTTTTCGCTGTTTCTGCCTGTTCCCCCGATAATGCATCGCACATCGGCGTCTGTGCTGTGGCAGTGCTGGTTAAAAATAAAGACAACAAAAGTGCTGGAATAACAGGTTTCATAAGATTATCTGATGTTTGAGAAAGGAACGCTGCGAAGCGGCATGCCATGCCGGTTCGTACTTTTTGCTGATTTCCATTTCCGCGCCAAAAGCGCGGATAAATAATTAATTCTGAAGACATGATGAAGAACGCTGCATATCTTCATCCTGGCGAATGATATCGCGAATGCGTTCTGCAGAACCTTCCGAATTGAAATCCCAGGGAAGAGCGAATGCATTATCCTGAATGCGATGAGGTTCGTAGAAATGAATGCCTCCAGACCATTGAACGGCAATCAGACCGCGATAATCCTGGAAATCATAGTCATCTGCAGAACTCCAGCGTCTGCTGGCCTTAAACTGTGCACCAACCCGCAATCCTCTCCACGATGGAGACCAAACCTGAAGTGTTCCGCGAGCTGCAATGTCATTTCTGGCTTCCTTGCTTTCAAAATATCCCTTTGAATCGGGATAGGCATCATAAGAAAAAGACCCGTTCAGTCGAACATCGACTCTTTTATGATGATAATCGAGTGCAAGACTGAGGTTCATGCCGTAAAGGTCGTACATGGCACCAGTCGAAAGCCACTGCCTGTAGGTTGCGCCCCATGTGATGGCAAATCCGGCAGGAAGTGAGTGTCTTCCGCCAGCACCGATATCGAATTCATCGCGAGTGCGTACCATCTGGCGGAATGTTCTGTGACCATAACCGCCAAAAATGTACAGCCATTTCATGATTTCGACATCGAGTTCAAGACGATGACCCGTGTAAAAGAGCAGAGGACCTTCGTCATATTTGTCATCGCCAAACATGAACAGCATTTCCGGCTTGTACCACACTCCAATATTGACCTTGGAAAAATCGGTTACAACGCCGAAACGCATAGAAATGTCAATGTAACTTGAATCAACAGTATCATCATCAGTCAGATACTGTCCATTGAACTGTCCTTCGACAACAGCTCTAGTAAAAGCATTTTTCCAGGGATCGAGTGTAAATCGTGCCTCACCATCGATGAAAGGACTGTCGAGCTGTTTTCCCATCAAAGACGGATCATTGGGCGAACCACTCAGTGCATTGGATGCATAACCGCCATCGATTTCGAGTTTCCACGTAAAGTTTGGATCTGCCTGAATTCCTGTGGCTCTCTGCAGATATTCAAGTGCCTGAATATCACTTTCAGCCATTTCACTGGCTTGTGCCGCATTCTGGATTAAGCGTTTTGCCGATTCAGGCTTATTTTCAGCCATATTTTGATAGGCCTGAATCAGATCAAATCTGGCCTTTAAGGCTTCCGATGTGCAGCTGTTTCTCGACTCAAGCGTTTGTGAAGCCTCATCCGGCATTGCCATTTGAATTTGAATCCATGCAATCCACGCAAGTGATTCGCAATCATCCGGATTTTGAGAAACCAGAGAACGAAGTGTTCTCAATGCCCATGGATAATTCTGTGTTCTGGCGTAAGCAATCCCAAGCGCGCGAGTGATATCTGTGTTGTCATCATTACAGGATTTGGCTTTTTTGAGCACATCAATGACATTGCTTTGCAAATCCTCATATTCCCAGGCTTCCTGGGCATATTCGACAGCGGCGTTGGGGGAAATACAGTCGGCATCATAAAAGCCACGGCCTGCATCGCTCATAACGGTTGAATCGTTTTCATTCCATGCAAGCAGAACTTCGCGATGATAACCGTTGAAAAATGAAGGAGAAAAAAGAAATGCCTGAGGATTTTCGTCTTCCGGTGGTGTATCGGATTGCGAATCATTTTCAATGACAATTTCGACGGTTTCTCCGTCACTGCAACAACGAAAACCAATGGAAAGCGGTGTCCATGTCTGAGGAATATAGGAACATTGATGATTGGATTCTGAATCGTTGCAGTTAAAAGCGCCACCACGAACAGTCAAGGCTGAACCACCGGCCGTATGTTCCCATAAATTGCCGCTCATATCGTAAACATCCCAGCCATTTGTACATCCGGGATAAGCTCCTGTCACATCGAGATGGAATCCGCTGAGTCCATACGTATCCAGTCCGTTGCAAATCAATGGATCGTAGTCATCCCCATAACCATAAACGGTATTATTGACGCCATGACAGGAGAATTCCCATTCAGCCGGTGTGCAAAGCCTCTTTCCAGCTGCCTTGCAAGCGGCTTCAGCCGCACCGTTATCTGTTCCGACCAGCCATGGATAAACCCCAGCCCGCGACGTTGCCATAGATGAATCCGATCCGGCATTACTGTCCGTCGCATCCGGTCGTGACGCTTCATATTTGTCGATGCAGTATCTGTCATAAATAGAAGACATCCCCTCCGGGCAGACAAACTTCTGAATGACAACAGGTTCTGCAGGCGGATCATCGACTGGCGGATCATCGACTGGCGGATTGTCAATCGGTGGATTTACCGGCGTTGGGTCGACGCCCGTAAGTGTACATGCATGATTGACACAGGAAAATCCCGATCCGCAATCGATGTCCTTGTAACACTTATACCGACAGGCACCAGTCGAACTGCAAATCATTCCGTCATCACAATCATCATTCCGATAACAGTACTGATCTGGTGAACATGCCGAAAAGAGAATGGCTAGTGCCGAAATATATAAGAGGGGAATGCGTTTCATTTTCAATGTGCAGTGTTTGGCGGCGTTGCAAAGCAACGCCGAATTGAATGCATGGCTTTATTAATCCCCGAGAATATAGAAATCGTCGCGTTCTTCATCACGGAAATCAATACCTGGCGCAAAATCGATACGTCCGTCACCATCCATATCATAGGTCTGGGCGAGTTTGACAATATTGAGTGAACGTGCAGATGCATCAAAAATGTCGTGATAAACACCTTTTTGTTTGTAGAGATCCTCGTGTTTTCCGTGTTCAACGATTTGTCCCTGTTTCATCGCATAAATGATATCGGCATCAATAATCTGAGAAATGCTGTGAGAAATGATGACAACCGTTCTATTTTTCTTGATGGCATCGATGCTGTTTTTGATTTGTTCCGTTGCGATGGCATCGAGTGACGCCGTGGGTTCGTCGAGGAACAGAATGGGCGGATTTTTGAGGAAAATACGAGCAATTGCAATGCGTTGCTGCTGACCACCGGAAAGCTGTGTTGCCATGGATTCAAACTTGTTGGGCAGTTCCATAATCTGATCATAGATATAGGCATCTTTGGCGGCCTGAATGACTTCTTCATGCGTAGCATTGGGGCGTCCATAAAGAATGTTTTCTTCAATCGTACCTTCAAAAATGTGATTCTTCTGCATCACGATGCCGACATTTTCTCGCAGAAATTCGGTATCGAGATCGCTAAGTTCAATACCGCCGAGTTTAATCGACCCGGAATCGGGGGCATAGAACTTATCGAGCAGATTGATAAGGGTCGTTTTGCCGGCACCAGACAATCCAACGAGAGCCGTAATCTTACCTTTTTCAATGGTCAGATTGATATCTTTAAGAGCTTTTGGCCCATTAGGATAAGTAAAATCAACATTATTAATGACAAAAGTCGGTTCAAAATCTTCTTTTTTGATATTTCCTTTGTTTTCAACTTCATCATCGGCATAGATGACATCGAAATAACCTTCGGAATAGACGAGTGCATCGTTCATATCGTCATAAATTCTGTGCAGCTGACGAATTGGGGATGAAACGTTGTTGTACAGCATGACTTGCATCATAATGGCACCAATGGCGAGTTCTCCCTGAATGACGAGAGCCGCTGAAATGATAATGATAACGACGACACCAATCTGTTCGACAAAAGATTTCAAGCCGTCAAAGATAAAGCCGGTTTTCATCGTCTTAAGCTGATTATCGGTAATCTGTTCCTGAAGGTCGTATTGTTTTTGTGATTCGATGGGCTCTCGATTAAACGACTTTATGACGGAAATGGATTGAATGAGATTGAGGATGGAATGGCTTTTGGATTCGCGATAATGGCGATGATTTTCACGCCAACCGCGAAGTTTCTTGCCTTGAAGTATTGTAATGGCAAAGAAAACCGGAATGATAACGACAGCCACCATTCCGACTTTCCAGCTGGAATTGAACATCAGAACAAGAGCACAAACAGCACTTGCAACGAGCGGCAGTATGTCGATAAAGAAGTTGTTAACGAGTCGAGTCAGACTTTCCACACCGCGATCAATACGAGTCTGAAGTTTGCCGGCTTCGTTATCTTTTGCTCCAAAAAATCCCATGCGATAAGTCAGAATGCGATCAACAGCTTTCAGTGCCAGACTTTTGGAAATAGAAATTCTGAGTTTTGCGCCAAGATATTTCTGACAAAATGAGGTCATCGCGACGAGCACTTCTTTGCCAAGCAGAATGGATGAAATGAGAATGAGAAATTTCAAGCCATCGGCAAACATGTTTTCATGGGTTGTTCCAACGAGCTCATTGACTGAATTAACCGCATATTCGAGAACAAGTGCGTTGACCTGCGCCAATCCTGCACTCAAAAGTGTCAAAGCCAGGGTAGCGGCAATGACAAGCTTGTAGGGTTTGACGTAAGGGATAAGATTTTTAAAGATAGCGTAAAACGACATGCTTTTTTTCTGAGATTCATCTGAATTTGACATATTAAACTCCGGTTCATCATGGCGAAAAAAGATCGCCGCGCGGCTTTTTACTCGTTTTTTAGGCAATTTTACAGGGCTGATACGTGAAAAAAAGGCGCTTGCAATTGTATTATTGTGGCAGTCGCTATGGCTAAAGCCATACGCGACGTTCAGAGATGACCGTTCCGCTCGTCTCTGCTCGCCTATGTTCGTGACCTGGCACGAACATACAGCTCGCCTGCCGGGCTATTGGCATAAAGCCAATACGCCCGGCTGTTCCACACATCTTAGATTCAGCAGGCAAACGCCCATTCAAGATTATTCTGCAGCATATCCGTAACCAGAAACTCCCTCAGAGATGAAGAAAAGTTCTGCAACCAGTCTGATGTTTTAGGAATCGTCTGATTGTTGTTAATATTGGTAATTGTGTAAATGTGCTGATTTCTGATGCTGCGTGAACTTGTCCAGCGATCGAGGCGGTCACGCAGAACACGAACGCCTGTTAACTGCTGAACCTGCGGGTAAATTGCGCAACAGACCATACCATCAGCCTGTTCGGTTTCATTAAGAGCAGCAATACAGCCATTTTCGTACATCGGTGAACCGTCTTCATTAGAACTGAATGTTTCACCTTTTTTGAGTGGGGATGCCCACCAAAAGCCAGACGCCGGCGTATCGGCGCAGCCGATAGCCGGCGCGCCCCGGACGTATCGGCGCAGCCGATAGCCGGGGCTTCCAAAAAATAAGATAAGGGATACGAACTGAATCCAATTTGTGATAGAAAAGAAGAATCGGAGAAAGACACTTCGAATTCAAACTTCTTTCGGATGAGGCATTATGTATCAGAATATTCGCACGATTAAAGTCGGTACCTTCAACCTGATGAATTTCATGCTTCCGGAACGCGCAGTGTACAACGGAACGCTGAGTTATTCGCGAGATGAATACCGTCGCAAATCCGAGTGGGTTGAGTTCATGCTTAATCAGATGGATGCGGATATTATTGGATTTCAGGAACTTTTTCATCGCGAGGCGCTTGTCCGAATCGTCAAGAATAACCCGCATTATCGCAATGCAAGGGTGTATATAGCAGAAGAGACGGGAGACCAGCCAAGTGTGGCTCTATTGTCGCGATATCCGGTGGAAAATCTTGAAGTTTTTACGCATTATCCGGAAGAGGCGGTTATCGATTTCAACCCGAAAGGCCGAGACAGCGTCATTCTGCCGTTTACGACGTTTACGCGCCCCGTGATCAAAGCCGATATCCGCATCAAGGATTACGGCCTGATTACAGTGTTTGTCGTGCATCTCAAATCGAAGCGCGAAATCTTTTATGCGGGCGAGGATGCTCAGAATCCAGTGGATTTAGCGAGGGCACAAAGTCGATCGCTGATGCTGCGCGCATCGGAATCGGTGGCACTTCGCGCACTCGTGGCAAAAGCCTTGGAAATTCCTGATCGCCCCGTGATTTTATGCGGTGATGTGAACGATACCGGTGATGCCGTAACCTCTCGCATTATTTCCGGAAACGTTCCGCAGCATAAACTGTCTGACAGCGTAAAACGACGAATTTGGGACCTTCTTCTCTATCATGTCAAAGATATTCAGGCCCGACGCAGCTATCAGGATTTTTATTACACGCACATCCACAATGGCATGTACGAAAGTCTCGACCATATCATGGTCAGTCAGGAACTCGTCACGGAATATCCAAGAAACACAGGGCGTGTGGGACTTGTCTCCGTTTATAACGACCATCTCGTCGACCAAACCTTTACCCAGCATGGTCAGGATAAATGCAAGAGTGACCACGGCGTCGTCGTATGTTCGCTTGAACTCGACCTCGATCGTGCCGAAAAATATATGAAAGATAACGACGGACATTACTCAAGAGAGTGTCTTGTCGATCCGGATGCCGCCCTCAACAGCCTGGATGATGAACCGGCTCCAGTGCCTATGTTCCGGAATAAAGCCCAGAAATCATGCGAAAATACACAGACTCGCGATGACAGGTCCTCACTGAATAATGCATTGGATCATGAGACTGCAGAGAAGTTTGAACCGGAGAAAGAAAGATTTTGCGTACAAAATAGCCTTGATCGCTGGAAACGCAATCATCCGATGAGCGGAAAGTCCAGAAATGACGGACGTTTCGGAGACCGCAATCGCGATAATCATCGCATTTTTTCAGTCAAATCCAGAGATGAAAATCACATAAACCGCCAGAATGAGGAAGGCTCAAAAGGCCCCATCGTTCGCATTCTCGATAACCGCGAGAGCAACAGCGTACCCGAAACTTCGTCTGT
>JAZRWV010000239.1:0-6072 GCA_045599925.1 Myxococcota bacterium | reverse complement strand
CATCGTTCCTGCAAAAATCCAGACGCCCTGCAACCGGATTTTTATTCCCGTCAATAAAGATGTCGACTGCAACAAACTCTCCGATTACTTTAAAATCTTCAAATCTTACCGCTATTCAACTGTCATCGATTTATTTACTCCACACACAGATGTCGTCAATCGTATCCCAACCATAAAGGAGACGGATGCGGCGCGCGACTACCCAACTTCCCCATACAACAGGACACTCGAACCCCCCGAGTTTATGGAATGCATGCTCAAACTCCATAAACAGTTAAAAGAAATCCGATGGGAAGTGAGAATTTTGAACGGTTTCTTTATTCTCATCACGTCAAATGCATTCAATTTTAATTTTGAACGCGATGAAATAATCGAAATGAAACTCAGCAACCTTCACAATGAGTTTTCGAAAATGTATTCAATCATCGATATCATTACAAAATACGCAAAATAAAGCGCGGCCGTATCGGCAGTTGAGCCGTCGTGAACAGCAGCTCAACTGCCGATAAGCCGCGCCGCCTTGCGTATTGGCCGTTTCGGCCAATAGCAAGGCCCTCAAAAATCCCTCACCAAACCTTCATCGGATTGCACATCGACTTCGCAATCTGAATGTCCAGTGAGCTCGAAAACGTCGAATTTCTCAGCAGTTGCGCCAGAATTTCCGGAATGAATTTTTCCGTATCGTAATGTCCTGCGTCGATAAGAGCAATGCCGAGGCGATTCGCATTATCAAAGTCATGATGACCGCAATCACCTGTAATATAGGCATCCAGCCCGCGGCATGATGTCATAAACTTCGCCCCGGACCCATTCATAATCCCGACTTTGCGAATCATTTTATCCGGTGCACCTGCGGCCCGTATGCACGGAATATCCCATAATTCCTTGAGATGCGCGATAAACGCATCGAGTCGCATTGCATTTGGAAGCTCGCCCGCCGTTCCAAACCCATACAAATCCGTCAGACCATGCACCTCCGATTCGATTTTAAACACGTCAAATGCAGGCTCTTCATAGGGATGCGCATCGAGCAATGCACGTGTGACGGCTGACAAATCCCGACCGGAAACGACCATTTCAAGCCGCATCTCATTCACGCATTCCGAACTTCCGGGCTCGCCAATCGCCGGATTCGACGACAGACCGCACGTAAAACGCCCTTCCCCCTGCACGCGAAATGACGTATCCGAATATTCACCAATACACCCCGCGCCCCTGTCGTGCATCGCCCGCGCAACCCTGTCCGCATCCTTTACCGGAACAAACACCACAACTTTATAGGCATCATAAGGCTGATGAGCAAGTACGGCTCGTCGGTTCGAGAGGTGAAGCTCATCCGCAAGCTTTTGCGCAATCGCATCGGGTGCCGAATCCAGATTCGTATGTGCCGCCAACAGTCCAATTCTGTGCTCAGCGAGGTTAAGTAAAATACGGCCTTCGGCAGTGTCATCCGTTATATTTTTCAATGCTTTAAAAATAAATGGATGGTGCGTCAGAATCAGATTTGCCCCCATCGAAATCGCTTCTTCCGCAACGGCTTCCGTCAGTTCCAGACTGATCAGAACCCGTTTGACTTCCCAGTCATTACGCCCAAGCTGAAGCCCCGGATTGTCCCAGCTCTCTGCGGCTCTTTCCGGAAAACGAGCCGAAATCAGATTCCTTATCTCCCGTATTGTCGTCATTTTTTATTCCTCAACAAAATTCATCGCATGAAATGCGGAATGCAACGCCACAACGGCGGTCGGATTGCTCAACGCGAAGTGCACGCAATGCCGCTGCTGTTCCGTGAAAACAATCCCTCATCTTTTGACCCCCGGCTTTCATCGATCTATCTATTCCCGATGAGACGTGTCATGGTTCGTCACGTCTGCCAACTGCCGGGAAATCATAATGGCTGCACAAAAAAAGACAAAATCTAATAAATCCGCAGAAGACGAAGCGCTTGATATTATTCAAAATGCGCCGAAGAAAAAAACTTCTTCTTCGAAAAAGAAAAGTTCAGGCAGAAAAACGTCTGCCGGCAAAACATCTTCCCGACGGTCCGCTTCCCGCAAATCATCCACGCTGGCATTCTGGAGCAAATTGGCAGCTGCAGCAAGTCTTCTGCTTTCCATTGCATGCATCATTTTATTTGATGTTTCACGCGTTACATCCAATGCCATGATGCCCACTCTTGCCAGAAATGACCTCGTCGTTTCATGGGCACCGATCTGGGGAAATCTCACGCCAGCTCCAGGCAATATCATACTCATTAATAATAACAAAAGCGACAGCGAGCCGAATTATCTGCGATTAATAGCCAACCAGTCCGAAGAAATTTCCTATCATTCGGATCGAATTTCGGTCAATGGCGTGCCCATTCAAAGACTTCAGCTCACGAATGACGCGATTGTCCGCCCGGAAAACGAACCCGAAATCTGGAGGGAGACGCTTCAGAATGGTTCCAAATACCGCATCATGCTGCCGCAACACGCTATCATTGGCCAGCTTCATGGTTCTGTACGCGCTCAAAATGGCGCATTCCTCGCCGGAGACAACCGCATGGCGTCTTATGATTCGCGGCAAAATGGCCTTTTTGAACAGAACAAACTGCGTGGAAAAGCGCTTTTCGTCCTCGAATCCTCGAGAAATGACGGCTTGATCGCAAACTGGTTCAAACTGATCGATTGATGTAACGGCGCGGCATGCTGCGATTCACTTGCCACTGCATGCTGCTGTTTATTTTGGCTGAAAACGGAACATGAAGAATCTCAAATATACCTGGGTCATACTCACCGCACTGGCTTTCGGAACAATGGAAATCGCACTGAAAATTGGCGGCAGTTCATTTGATCCCTACCAGCTGACATTTCTGCGCTTTTTGACTGGCGGCTTGTGTTTGCTGCCTTTTGCGGTTCATGATCTCAAAAAACGCAGCTGCCAGATAACGCGCAATGACTGGATTTTTATTGCGGGACTTGCATTTGTCAATGTCGTCGTCAGCATGACGCTGTTCCAGATGAGTGTCATGGCTTCGAATGCCAATCTTGCTGCGGTTCTGATATCGTTCAACCCGATGTTCACGATGATTTTTGCGCATTTTGTGGCAAATGAACGATTCACGAAGAAAAAAGCTCTCGTTCTGGCGATCTGTATCTCGGGATTGCTGCTCGTCGCAACCCCATGGAACCTGGCTTCCGGAAATTCTGCCGCAGGCATATTGATGGGGCTCGGCGCCGCACTGACTTTCGGCCTATATACAGCACTGAGCAAGCGCAAAGTCGGAAAAATCGGCGGAATGGCATTAAACAGCTTCAGTTTTATCATCGGTTCCCTGCTTGAACTCATCGTCGTGCTCATTCTCGGCCGCCCGGTTATTTCCGGCATCACGCTCGAGTCTCTGCCCGTACTCATGTACGTCGGATTTGTTGTCACCGGGTTTGGCTATTTCTGTTTCATGCGAGCCATCGAACGGGGAGGAGCCTCCACAGCTTCTTACGCTTTCTTCGTCAAGCCGATTATTGCTATGGTTTTGGCTGCCCTCATCCTCGGCGAAGACATTACATGGAATATTGTTCTCGGCATTTTCCTCATCCTTGGCGGATGCATTTTCAACGTCTATAAGCCAAAAAAGAGCATGACGTGATATATTTGGGGGCCTGGCTATTGGCCGAAACGGCCAATACGCCATGCCGCGCGGCCTATCTGCGATACGGCCCCGCATAAACAGGATACACCAAATGGACAACAATCAAGCAACTGACAATTTCATCACAGGCGGAAGTGATATCGCCTTTTCTTCATATTCCTCGGAATACAACTTTGACAAAGACTTTGTCGACAGTCCTGTCGTTCCACTCGAACTCGCACCACTCGAAAAAATTGAGTGCAGCGAAGCCAATAGAAAACTGAAATTTTACAGCATTGCACATAACACCCTCATGATTGGCGGCACATTATGTGTCATCGGCATGGGGCTGGTTGCTTCTTCTGCAAAAGATAACTCCAAAGACCATATCTTTTTTATCCTGCTCATTGTTGGCTTTGCAATGATAGGTCTGGGGCTGCTTGCCAAATATTTCGGTACCTTCCGGTTCAGAGGCCTGGCCGTTACAAAGGCTCTTGAAGCCAATTTTGATGACGTCAAATACGTGAACACAAAAGAGTACATGAAACACGGTTTGTTCTCTTCAAAAGAAAAAATGCCGTCTCCCGATTCAGATCTTCTGCATAACCTTTCACCTCAGGAATGCGTCAGTCTTCTCAAAATCGGCAGTAACGCATGGAATCGTGGAATTGTAAAAAATGAGCTTAAAGCCTCATATCACGGCATGGAATTCCATTATTTTGACGCGACAATGGAATACATTACCGATTTTAAGGCAAAAACGGCATATCCTTGTTTTGTCGGACAGATTTACATTTTCAAATGCCGTTCAGAAAACCCGCTTGATTACTTTTTCATTCCGGAAAACGAGCAGGTTGTATCTCCGAAACTGAGCTGTTATCCCGAATACTTCAAACCGATGTGTTACGAGGAAAGAAAAGATCCCTTTGTAACAAGATATGATGGAATCATAAGTTCTGTAAAAAAAGCAATATCAGGCGATGAACCCAAACAGCCAGAATCACTTCAGGAAGCGCTTGGCGCCAAAGACAGCATTCAAAGTCCTGAATTTATGGAATGCATGATTCGGTTGAAAAGCATTCTTGAAAAAAAGAAATGGGGCGTCCGCGTCAAAAATGGCTTTATCATTCTGTATATTGAAAGCAGGAAAAACATGTTTGAATACAGCTTTGGCAAAACGGATAAAGCCATGAAAAAGCTTTGCGATGAAGTGAATGAAATGCGTTCCATAGTCGACTGCTTTGCTGAGTATTCTCTTGCCAAACCGTAAGTTCAGTCATAGAGAGAGCGGCAGCCGGGTGCATCGAAAACACATGCCGGATGCCCTCACAAACATCATCATTAAAAAAACAGCAAACATGAAAAATCTGTATCTCGTATCATTAGGATGTCCCAAAACCCGCGTCGACAGCGAAGTCATGCTTGGACTTCTTCGAAGAGAAGGCTGGCAACTGACTCCGGATCCGGAAAAAGCCGATGCCATTCTAGTCAATACATGTGCTTTTTTGCAGTCTTCGATTGAAGAATCGATCGATGAAATACTGGATTGTGCAGACTACAAACAAGGCCGATGCAAGAAGCTCGTGGTTGCAGGATGTCTGCCGTCGCGATTCAAAGATCAGATTGACGAGTTAAAATCGTCGATGCCGGAAGTCGATGCATTTTTGATGACGCATCAGCTGCCGGATATCATTCGGGCCATTGAACCGAACAAATATCCGAATCCGGATGAAGATTATTTTTTAGCGAGGGATTTGGCCGAAAAGCAGTCATTTGCATATCTTAAAGTATCGGAAGGCTGCAATCGCCGATGTTCATTCTGTGCGATTCCACTCATTCGAGGCAAACAGATTTCGCGTCCGATTGACAGTCTTGTCACGGAAGCTCGCGGACTTGCAGAAAAAGGCGTTCGGGAACTCGTTCTCGTTGCCCAGGAACTCACCGGTTATGGGACAGATATTGGGCTTGAAAACGGCCTGTTAAAGCTCATCGATCAAATCGAACCGATAGAAGGCATTGAGTGGATTCGTCTGATGTACACATATCCGTGGAATTTTACGGAACCGCTCATTGAGAGGCTTGGTCAGGGCAAGGTTCTGCCCTATGTCGATATTCCACTGCAGCATGTTTCGCAGCATTTATTGGACGACATGAGACGGCATGTCGATGCGAAAAAGCAAGATGCTCTGATTCGCAGACTGCGAGAAATCCCAGGCATGATACTGAGAACATCGCTGATAGCCGGGTATCCTGGCGAAACAGAAGAAGATGTTGATAAGCTAGAGCAATGGATGAAAGAAATCCGCTTTGATCGTCTTGGCATCTTTGAATACTCGCCGGAAGAAGGAACGCCGGCCGGAGAACGGGAAGACCAGTTACCAGATGAAGTCAAAAAAGAGCGCAGGGATCGCCTGATGGCGGTTCAGCAGCAGATACATGCCGAAAAGCTGGAAGCCATGCTGGGG
>JAZRWV010000238.1:0-1318 GCA_045599925.1 Myxococcota bacterium | reverse complement strand
TCGAATCTGGCGGAAACTTTTTTAGCGAGCATTTTGGAAAGCCACTGCTGAAAACCTTCGGGCAGATGGCGGCCTGTAACGGGTTCAGGTTCTTCATGGAGCTGACAACGCAGGACGTCGGTTCCCGAGGCATGGGCAAAGATTCGTTTTCCGGTAGCGAAGAGATATGCGAGGCATCCGATGGAATAGAGATCAGTCCAGGGGCCTTGATCCCGGATTTGATTGAGGATTTGTTCCGGGGCCATATAACGAGGAGTACCGGCCACCATGCCGTCGGGAAGTTCTTTTGTCCCCACGGCTTTTGCGATGCCAAAATCGGTGAGCATGACGCGAGACTGTGCGTCACTGCGCATCAGAAGTATGTTTCCTGGTTTGATATCTCTATGAATGACATCACGGGCATGTGCGTGAGCGAGTGCATCCAGAAGTTCGAGCAACAGATAGCGCATTTGGAGCCAGGGCAGGGGTGCTTTTGGCTTTGGCAGTGTACCGCCTGTTGCGAGCTGCATTGCATAATACTGACTTCCGCTGGCGATTTGCCCTTCGGATGCTTCAAACAAGGCATCATCTGTCATTCCGTAATCGAGAAGTCGAATAATGGACGGATGATGGAGCTTTGCAACGGCACGCACTTCATTGGAAAATGCCTGTCTGAAGGTTTCATCCTGTGCACCGACGGCTGTAAGAACCTTGACGGCCACAGGCAGAGACTGATTTCGATGGATGCCTTCCCAGACTACTCCCATCGAGCCTTTGCCTATAGGCTTTATCAAATCAAAAGGTCCTAATGATAAATTCTCCATCTCATGCACTCCAATCGCATTTTTTGAGGGCATATTTTGGCACAAACATGCTCCCCAAACTTATCATTTTACCCTTTCTGGTACATGATTTCATCATAATTCATTCAAAATTTTGTTACTACTTACCCGGGGAAAACCAATACTCAGCATAAATGCAGGCATAACCTAGGTTTTTACCGGAATGGGGGGCCGAGAAGCTAACCGTCCGGTGGACGGTTAGCCTCGCAGAGCCCAGAAATGCACGAGTTGGAGAGCCGACAGGCTCGGGAAACGAAGCGCATTTCATATTGCGAACTGAGGAAAGTGGCCCCCTACACGCGCTTAACGAAAATATGGCTTAAGCTGCAATATTGGCATCGCTGCTTAAACATTGAGGATTCTTAAGGGCTCAGCCCTTAAGCGGGGGGCCGAGAAGGCAGGCGCCCTGTGGGCGGCTGGCATCGCAGAGCCCAGTGAACAAATGTGCCGGAACGAGTTGGAGAGCCGGAAGGCTCGGGAAACGAAGTTCATTTCAT
>JAZRWV010000237.1:0-6757 GCA_045599925.1 Myxococcota bacterium | reverse complement strand
TATCTATCAAGACAACAAAACAACAGGCTTAAAGAAGAGAGAAGAAGTGAATGAAATCCCCATAAGCAGAGGCAAAAGAAACTTATTTATTTGGAATGCAGACGTTATCGCCATTACAGGTTGTCGCCGAAGGGCAAGCGCCATTAGTGCCACAGGCCGTGATATCGAGTTGACGTCTGCTGGCGCCATTGACACCGGCAGTCCCTGATTCTTCGGCGCCACCGACACCACCAGCTCCCCCACTTCCACCGCGAGCAATCGTATCGTCATAAATAAAAATATTGTTATTCAGCAGTGTAGAAGAAGAAACATTGAAACCGAGGATATCAAAGGAAGGCCCGCCTGCGCCACCTCCTCCGCCACCACCGCGGCCACCAGTTCCTCCATTTCCGCCACGCCCGGCACGAACTGAAATCCAATAGCCAGCAATTCCACCATTGCCACCATTACCACCGGCACCACCGGCACCACCGAGTCCGCCGGTTCCGCCAGCTCCACCACGTCCTCGCAAAAAGACATTACCGCTCACATCCGGCAATTCAGAAGTCTTTCTTGGATTTGTTATCAGCACACCGATACTGGCTCCACCGGCACCGCCGCCTTTTCCGCCTGCACCGCCGCAACCGCCTGCACCGCCACCACCGCCTGTCGGTCCTATCTCATATAAGGGACAATCTATCTCTGATTTATGATAATAAGCGACACCGCCGCCAGCTCCGCCACCGCCGCCAGCTTTTCCATAACCACCTGCGTCACCAGAACCAGCCGAGGCAGAGGCAACCCATACTGCATTCTGGAATGACCCATATGCTGATTGAGACCCCTGGCCTGCTTTCCCATTCGCACCAGATGCGCCATCCAAGCCATCTTCACCAACATCACTCACAATATTGGTCGGAAAACCGGCTTCTGTCGCATGAGAACACCCTTCTAAAGATTTTTCATCAAATGAACCATCATACCCACCTATTCCGCGATTCTGGGAATTATCTGGATACTCGGCATGATTTCCCATATGGGTTGACCAGTTATAAACTGGGCAGTAGGTCGACCCACCGGCCGTTGCATTCGCTGATTTACAGCTTGCATTCACACCAGCTGAACCACCTTTCTGAACATCATTTTGACATGGACCGTCTTTTCTAACGGACACCAATCCATCTCCACCATCTAATGCGGGATCTGTTTTGCGTCCATTTCCTGCCAGTCCTGCGGCTCCATCCTTTCCAGGTTCCCCCTGACCTCCAACTATCTGACAGGCATGAATTGATACATTCGCCGTGTTGCGTATCCATACTGCAATGGACGCCTTTCCGCCATCAGACAGCTTACGGTCCGCACCTTCTATGACAAAACCTTCAACCAACGCAGGTTCTGTCAGTCTTAAAGCCTGAATGGTTGCATCTGCTGATACTCCTCGTATTTTTGATACATGCTGAACAAGATCTCTTTCGTGGAAATTCACACTGTATCCCCCGTGCATTACAACCCCATTCGGCAGGGAAAGATCTTCCTCATAAATGCCTTCTGCAACCAAAATGTATTTCTTGCCGCCCTGGTACCACGCTTTGAGTGCATCTCCGATCTTTTGATATGGTGCGTTTATCGTTCCATTGCCGTTTGCTGCCGCATCTCTGGATACAAAAATGGCATCCTCAATCACTCCATCAATGCCATCACAGTTTTCGTCGACAAATTCATACCCGGATGCATAAGTTTCAACAATATCAGGATCATCCGTCTTTAAATTTCCTGCAACTCGGCGGCATTCACATCCATTTTCGTTATCATCATCTGTGTTGACCCATTCATATTTTACATCGCCTATTGTCTCGGTTTTACACGGCCCCATTCCACACGAAGCTGTTCCTGCTGTAACAATACATATTCCTTCCGTATGATGGATCTCCGGTTTGTAATATGTTGAACAATCATTGAAACAATATCCGCAGTGCTCAGATGACGTATACAAGCCGGTTTTTTCATCCCGCATTCCTTCATCAATAACGCCATCACAGTCATTATCCAGACCATCACAGATTTCCGGATTGTACTTATCAATGACGCATTCAGACCAAAGATAAGATCCGCTCTGTTCTTTACACCATTCAAATCCAACACATGTCTTCACTCTGCATGTTCTTGCGCTATCGACATTTTTTTCATTGCAGATACATGTCTCGGACACAGGCTGACATTGCTTTTCGCCTTTTTCTGTTTCCTTACAGACATACCCATCCGGACATGAGATTCCATATGCAGATTCTGCAGAACAATCACGACCACAGAATGCCTCTACCCCATTATTGATACAACGGCTTCCCGGCCCAATACAGTCACTGTCCTGGGAACAAGCCATGCAAAGGTTGCTTGGCAAAGCCATGCAGGTGATACCATCCATGTAAAGGAAGTAGCCAGGCTCACATTCAGTTGCTCGACAAACAGCCTGTCCATCAATTACACGACACTCTGTCGCAACTGAATGTTCAAGAACCAAATCACAATTCTGTCCACAGGCACCACAATTATCCCGTCTATCATAAAGTCCTTCAGCATTGCGGAAGTCCTCATCTACATCGCCATCGCAGTCATCATCTGCACCATTGCAAAGCTCTGTCCGTGGTTCCGAACCATAGCATATTTCACCGGATGTCCCGGCACAGACGATTTCGCCCAAACATGAACCAAATTCATTGGTATTATGACATTCTGCGCCATCCAGCTCTTCATCGATAAAACCATCGCAGTCGTCATCAATGCCATTGCATATTTCTTCTGCCGGCGTTCTTGCATCACATGACTCCCAGCTCAAACTTCCGCCACATGTTTCAGTGCCCTGACAAGTTCCATACTGATTCGATATTTCACATCCTCTAACCTGACCAATGCTGTCTTCATCACAAGTGCATTTTCCCGTCACTGGAAGACACTGACGACCTGCATTCCCAGACTGATCACTAACATCCTCACATACATATCCATCAGGACAGCTCTGATACGTACAATCCAAAGAACAGAATGAACCGTTGCTTAATGGAATGCACCAGTTTGCATTGCCAATCCCACATGCCTCAGACTGCTTACATGGCATGCAAAGCTGCTGTTGCTGCATTGCACAAAGAGAAACCATGCCTTCTCCATGCGGGTTGTTTACCAACTGACAAGACCAGCCATCCGGACATCCCTCATCACATGGACGTGAACAGAAATCACCAAGGTCCGATTCAAGACAATATGTGCTTTCACACTCCACATGTCTCTCACATCGTTCCCCAAACTGCCTGAAAGAATAATCTTTTTCCGGAGAATAGCTGCGAGTCGCAACATCACACCCCATCATCATTATCAGAGCCGCAACAATCCATATCTTACGATTCTCATGCATCTGAAAACCTCTCTATTGTTCCATGATCACAAGGACATTCAACCAAACATTATATAAAAGCATTATTATTTACGAATTGCAAGATTCGCAGTTCTATCTCCCCTATGACAAGACACTACTCAACAAAACTTTGCTCCGGCTGAACTGTAACACAAATCGTTATCTTAAATTAGTATACCTTGCAATAATATAGCCTCTGAGTTAAAGTAGATATTAGGTTTTTATCGCCGTTTAATCGGCAAAGAGTTTTGGCGCAATGCGCCCGAGTTCAGGGCAAATGCCTTTGCGGTTTTCGCTTTCCGATTCTATTCGGAAGAATTCGAGAGAGTTTTAGTAAGCAAAAGAATATTTTTTCGTCAGAAATGATGAACTTTTAATTCAGCAAGGATTGGCTGTATGCCGCTGAAAGCCGTTCGTATATCCTTGACGGGGGTTGCTTAGTCAACGCTGATTCGGAAATTTCGGAGAGAAGAATTCCTCCATGCCTGCTATAACTCTTTCGCCTGGTAATGCCCTGCGGAGAGATTATCATGACTTTTTTTGAGGCAGCTATAGAAGTGCTGCGTACTGTTCAAAGGCCTCTGGATTATAAGGCAATAACTCAGTTTGCCATCAATCGGAAGCTGCTTGGACATGTGGGACATACACCTGACATCGTCATGGGGGCATGTCTCATTCACGCAATTCAACGCTGTGAAACTAGCGCTCTTATCCGTTTGAACAGTGGTGAATTCGCCCTCAGAGGATGGTCGGAAGAAATCCTTAACAAAGCTCAGGAACAAACCATTCCTGAAGGCTCTGACGGCGTCGAATTTCCGCCCGTCAACATAGGTTTGCTCGAAGACGACGACGCCATTCCTCTGCTCGAAGATGATGACATCCAGTTCAGAAAAGCCGTTCAGACGCGCTTTGAATCCACAACTTTTGACACTGAAAACGATAAAATTGATCCCGATTGGGGCGAGTCTGATAACGAAGATAAAGCAAAACTTGAACTCCTGAAGGAAGAACTCAATGCCCAGCACAACGAACACTACAACCTCTGTGCTGCCATCGTTAAACTTCTTCGAAGAGCTCCCGCGCCCATGCGAAGTGCTGTCCTCGCATCAATGCTCTCTGAAAAATCCGGCGGCCTCGTTTATGAACAATCCATCGTCCTCGCAATGAGAGCCGACAACGCACTACGCGTTTCACGCGGTAAACGCGCTATCTTCATGCATATTCCGCCTGATCTCTGGACCCTCTCTGAAAACTTCCTCGCAAGACATATCCTCAAACTCGAATCAAAACTATACGATATGTCACGCCAGCTTCGCCTCTATTCTATTCACGCACTCGCCCTCAAACTCCACGAACTATCCGCACAGGCATGGCTACAACTCGCCGCCATCATTCTTAAACACCTCAATTATACTATCATTTCTCAATGCGAAGATTCTGATAATAACTACATATTCAGAGCCGAAGAAGCTCGCGGACTCACTTATATTCCCGTCGTCATTCGCGTCCAGCATGCGGTCCTCGTCAACACCGATGATATCATTCAGTTCCGAAAACTGATTCGGGAACTTGGTTACGATCATGGTGTCCTCCTTACTAATGGCGAAGTTTCCAAAGATGCCCTTAATGAATGCACAACCAAGGATCTCCCCGTCTACGCATATTCCGCAAGACAAATAGCTCCCATTATGCTCGACGCTAAAATTGGTGTCATTCCAAACGAACTTCCCATCGTCTTCATCGACAACAACTTTTTCCATACTCTGTCCGCTAAAGACTCAATTTCCATTGACTCTGACTCCTGCTCTACTCTCAACAACGACATCTCCACGACTCCTGACTGCATCGACCCAATCGACGAACCAGCCGATGACAATTTGGATGATGATGTCAGCAGCGGTGAATACATCTTTGATACAAGCATCGACGAAACCGACATTTAACTTGTTTCCCGAGAACCGCTCGCCAAACTCGATTTATCACAAATAAGCACGCAACTCTTTCGATTTGAGTGAGGGGGCTATGCCCCCTACGGCGCTATTTGCAAGCAAATACGCGCCTACCCCCAATGCGGGGATACCCCGCAACGCCCCACTCATCAATTCAGTCAGACTTTCACAAAACCAATATCATTACAAATAATACAAATCTCCGGCTTTGTTCTGCTGTCACACACAAAAAAACACACTCACAAAGCCGACTTCTTCCTATTCCGGTATCTTCCAATCTATCGGTGACAGACCATTCGATTCAAGAAATGCATTTATCCTGGAAAACGGACGTGAACCAAAAAAACCTGCATTCACTGAAAATGGCGACGGATGAGATGAACAAAGAATGAGATGACGTGAATTGGTAATCAGAACTTTCTTTGCCTGAGCTTTCTGCCCCCATAAGACAAACACTACAGGCTCCGGCTTCTCATTGACCAGACGTATAACCTGATCTGTAAACGCTTCCCAGCCTTTTCCCTGATGTGAATTTGCCTCTCCATGACGCACAGTTAATACCGTGTTCAGAAGAAGAACTCCCTGATGGGCCCAGGAACTCAGATCTCCATGACTTGGCGGTTCAATGCCAAGATCCGCTTTCAATTCCTTATAAATATTGACCAAAGAAGGAGGCGGCGGTGTTGGACGAAGTACAGAAAAACTCAATCCATGAGCCTGATTGTCACCATGATAAGGATCCTGACCTAATATCACAACCTTCACATCTTCATACGACGTCCAGTGAAGGGCATTGAAAATGTCATACATCCCCGGGTGTATCTTTCGAGTCCGATATTCATTGATCAAAAACGCTCGCAGCTGTTGATACGATTCCGTTTCAAATGCCGGCTGAAGGAGTGGCGCCCAGTCATTGTGCAAAATTTCTTTTGTCATTGTTCAACGTCCCCCAGTCAAATGTCGACGTCTTTCCTGTCTTGCTGCATCAACACGACTCAAAAACTCCATTGCTTCCTTATGGTTTTCTTTCGTCACTCCATGCCGACTTCTGATAAAACGCCCGCTACTGCAGTTAAATTGCACTGATTTACACAATGAAATCACATAAAGCACAGGAATCATTACACAGAAGAATATCAAAATGGCCAGACAAATCCAATTCCGGAACCACAACATAAAGATACTCGATAGAAGTATGCAAATCGCATCTATCACAATCAAGTGCAGTTTCAAATGTTCATGAAGCCCAAAGGACTGAATACTCTCAATATCAAAGGCCTCATAATTGATGACTGAATCATGTTTGACATCGATTGAAAACACTCGCATATTCGTCAAATGAAGCGAATCAAAATCAGCCAGCTGCGATTCTCCGGGATACAAGTTCTCTTCGATAAACTCATGTGCTACGGCAAGGGCTTTA
>JAZRWV010000236.1:0-3798 GCA_045599925.1 Myxococcota bacterium | reverse complement strand
TTTATAACGCTGGATTTTGTGTCCGGAACGCCCGTTATCCATGGCGACTTTGAGGAGTTCTTCGACATCTGTGATGGTTTTTGGAGCTCTTGTGGGATCGCAGTAGTAGTCGAACTTGCTTCCGAGTGTATTAACCGCACTCTGATAGGCGTTGAAAATCTTCTGGAAATTGGACTTGTGGATGAAGTTTGTGTCGAGGATTGAGATTTTAAGAGCAGAGCACTGTCGCGTAACCCATTTGGCCTGGAAATGGCCGTCAGGCAGTTGAATGATATCTGGAACGACGAAGATTGTATCGAGATATTTCTTATTGAGGAGGTCACAGAGCTCAGTCATGCGTGTTCTGAGAGCATCTTCGGATTCGAAATCGGCGTCGCTGAGATGGATGTATTTGACGAGAGCATCGACGATACGAGTATCTGCGTCGCCAGAAGCATGGGAGAGATATTGATCGTAGAAGAGGATGGAGTGGAACACTTTGGATAGTTCGGCATCGCGAAGTTCGGTACCATTTTCGGAGCGGACATAACCGCTGGAGACTGCGCAGTCGAGGAAGTAGTTATCGTAAGCACCTTCATCTTTAAGATACTTGGTTTTTCCGTTTTTCTCGACTTTGAAAAGGGGGGGCTGAGCGATATATACATGTCCGTTTTGAACGAGCTGGGGCATTTGACGGAAGAAAAAGGCGAGCAGGAGCGTACGGATATGTGAGCCGTCGACATCGGCATCGGTCATGATGATAATTCGGTGATATCTGAGTTTTTCGATATTGAAGTCTTCGCCTATGCCAGTTCCGAGTGCGCTGAAGATAATGCCGACGGATTCGGAATCGAGGACGCGTTCAAGGCGAGCTTTTTCGACGTTGAGAATTTTACCTCTTAGTGGGAGAATTGCCTGGAATTTGCAGTCACGTCCGCCTTTGGCAGTTCCGCCTGCGGAATCGCCTTCGACGAGGTAAACTTCGCATTGGGATGGATCACGGTTTGAGCAGTCAGAAAGCTTGCCGGGGAGTGACAGAGAGTCGAGAACGCCTTTTCGATGGACAAGTTCACGAGCTTTTCTGGCGGCTTCACGGGCCATTGCAGCTTCGATTGTTTTTTCGATAATTCCGCGAGCTTCAGTCGGCGATTCGAGAAGCCATTCGCTGATGCCCTGATTGATAGCCTGGGCGACGTGTGTCGTAATATTGTTATTGAGGAGCTTGTCTTTTGTCTGATTGGAGAATGTCGGATTCGGAAGTTTAACACTGACAATGGCTGTGAGGCCTTCACGAATATCTTCGCCGGAAATTGTTCCTTTGAAATTCTTAACGAGATTTTCCTGAGTGGCGTATTGATTGACTACGCGGGTTAATGCGGTTTTGAATGCTGTTTCGTGTGTGCCGCCGTCTCGGTTTCGGATATTGTTTGCGAAGCAAAGGAGAACTTCCTGATAGGCTTTTGTCCACTGGAGGGCGATTTCAACTGTAATGCCTTCGTCTTCGGCTGTTCTGACGATATGAATGGGCTTGGGATGAATAGGTTCTTTTCCGACGGAGAGGTATTCGACGAAGCTGCAGATACCGCCTTCAAACTGAAAAGTCTGCGATTTGTCACTTCGCTCGTCGTTAAGAAGAATGCGAACTCCGGAATTGAGGTAGGAGAGTTCTCTCAAACGAGTGGAAAGACCGTCATAATCGTATTCAGTGACAGTAAAGATGGAATCATCAGCCAACCAGGTTACAGAAGTTCCGGATTCAGATGTCGGACCTTCGTCGCGAAGCGGGAACAGTGGTTTTCCCTTGGCATATTCCTGATGGTAGTGACGGCCATTTCGGAAAATATCGAGGTGAAGGGACTTGCTCAAGGCATTGACGCATGAGACGCCAACCCCGTGAAGACCGCCGGACACTTTGTATGAATTATTGTCAAACTTTCCGCCGGCGTGAAGTACAGTCATAATGACTTCGGCAGCCGAAACACCTTCTTTTTTGTGCATTTCGGTTGGAATGCCGCGGCCGTTGTCGCGAACGGTAACGCTATTATCCTCATGTATTGTAACGATAATCTCGTTGCAATAACCTGCAAGTGCCTCATCGATTGAGTTGTCAACAACCTCATAAACGAGCTGGTGAAGACCGGAAATATCATTGACGTTGCCGATGTACATGCCCGGACGTTTGCGGACTGCTTCAAGGCCTTCGAGCACCTGAATGGAATCGGCAGTGTATTCTTTTGAACCATCTTCCTGGTGCAAATCGTGAGACAAATGGAGCTCATCACTCATGTTTGATACCTGTCCTTAATCAAATGCACTAAAATGCCCACTTCTCAATTCAACCAAGATGTCTGTCGCACTGAAGACGACAAAAAATCTGAACCATATTGAATTGAAAAACAGAATTTTTATTGCAGCTAGCCGAAATAACCTGATTTTCGGCGCATAAAAAGGGCGCAGCCTTCTGCGCCCATTCATGTCGTTGTTTATACCACAAAACGACTATTTTTAGAACTGTTAAATGACGTTAAAAGAAAACACAGTCATGCGTTTTTGTTACAAAATGTGAGAAATTCTAAAGCACAAAGCCTGTTTTGGTGCATGAGTTTACTCATTAAGACAGGCATTATAATCGGCATTGATTTTCCAGTCACATGTTCCGCGAACACAGGCGCAAGTGCGAGGGAATTTTTTATGGCATGTAATGTCGCGCTCAACTTTGAATGTTGCATCGGAATCGATTCGAACACTTCCTTTCATTTGGGACACTTTGTTCAGAACTTTAATGGATTCCATGAGAGTTTCATTTTTTGCGCCGTCGTGAATGACGAGTTCAAAATTGCCATCTTCGATAGCCTGAGTCGGAATTGCCGAGGCGAGTACTTCGTTTCCGAGAAGAACGACGATCAGCTGTTCTTCTTCACTCCAGCGTTTTAAGGATGACGTCATAGCATCTGAAATGCGGGCTTTAATGATGAGATCTCCGTTGTCCGTGCGAGTTTCGAAGCCTTTCCACAATCGGACTGAAATGCGCTGGCGTTTGTCGATTGGCCAGAATCTAAGCTGGGAAATATTCCCAAAAATGACATCATAAGCCCATAAAAGCTCGATTTCGTCATTTTCGGTAATGGGTTCAAGAAGAGCCTGTGATGCTTGCGTCCAGGTATTTTTCACGTCATCTTTTGAGAGAACATCTCCAGAACGAATTTGTCTTTCAACAAGCTTTCCTGCGCCTTTCATGGATCGCATTGTTGTATCTGCACTTGGGAGACGTTCAAACAGTTTGTTGGAATAATCCTGTGATTTGGGATGCAATCGTGCAAATCCGGATTGAGACAGGTGATTCAATGCTGTTTCAATACGTTCTCGCTGAATTTGTGTAGCCATGAATGAAAGCGTCCATTTTCCAGCTGAAAATCCTCCAATTCGCACGGTTTCTGCTTCGCGTACGGTTAACTGGTCTGTCACAATGGATTTGATGGCTGGTATGTCATCTTCACTTTCAATCGCCAGAACAATGCGCTGATCACAATATTCAGGTTCCGGCATTGCACGACACATTGTTTGATGACATCCCGTAATCATGCAGTCACTGTCTTCTGAACAGTGGTTGCCAAGAACAATGCGAGTTTTTTCAACTTTTGCCTGGAACTCGGCTTCTTTTTTTTCGCCATCATTGCATGACATTAGCAGAATTGCCATGATGCAAATCATGAGCGTATAAGTAATTCTAAACAATAGTCTTATCTTTTGGATGAGGAGATGAAAATACTGTTGAATGAGAACAGTAAGCCCATTTCCTAATAAGAAGAGAAATGGGCA
>JAZRWV010000235.1:0-3020 GCA_045599925.1 Myxococcota bacterium | reverse complement strand
CTTTGGGCAAAAGGTGAAGCCTTGAACGACAATCTCACCCTCGTGGTCATGTTTCATGCCACCTGCAGTAACTAGTCGTTTCAAGGCTTCGTTCGTGTTAGCTAATCACGAACTCAAACGCAACCATACAAGTTGTAACATATAAACCGAATGAAACGGTGTGTGTGTTGCAAATATAAAATTAATGTGTATTATGAATAGTTTGGACTTTTTTTCAACTGTATAGGAGGTTGTATGAACTTATCTCGTTGGCCTTTCATTTCTATATTGTCGATTCTTGCATTGACAGCAGCCTGTTCTGAGGACAGTTCGGGGAAGCAGTCTGGTGAGGATGATAAACCAGCAGGCTATTGTGATGATGTAACGACGTGTCCAGATGAACAGGAGTGTATGGACAATTTGTGTCGTTTTGTGGCTGGTATTGGCGAAAGTTGTATTGATGAAAATGTCTTTTGTGCTGAAGGTAAATGTGTCGATGGTGTATGTCAAAAAGATCAGCCAAAAGGTGAATGCATAGAAGATAAGGATTGTAAAAACCATTATTTTTGTATTGATTCAAAATGTTATGAATGTCGCAACAATACGGATTGCGGCGATGAAATGGAATGCAAAGACCACCAGTGTCAGACAATTGTTTTTCCGGAACCTGAGCTTATAGCCTGTACCGATGATTCTGTTTGTGCAGATGAACAAATGAAATGTGCCGGCGATGGGTATTGTCATAAAATGGCTGAAGTTGATGGAGTCTGTTCGGAGACAATTCCTTGTCATGATGGACAATTCTGCAATTTAAATCATCAGTGTACAAATTTGCTTGCCCTTGGTGAAGAGTGTGATGGTCAGAACGATTGTGCTGGTGATGCGGAATGTCACGGCGTTTGTATGTTGACAAATCAGGGAATTGGACAGTCCTGTGGAAATTATATTCTTTGTGATTTTAGTCTTGAATGTTTGGATGGAATCTGCAAGCAGCATGTAGAGCTTGATTCAGCTTGTGATAATGCCCATGTCTGTCCGGATGATACCGTGTGTTTTTCGTATCAGGACAGCCAGAAATGCATAAAGTCACATGGTGCATGTCAATCGGATGACGATTGCAAAACGGATTCGTATTGCTGTATGGATGATGCATGTTCCATCAAAGAAATATGCATTCCATATGGAGAAGGTCCGCGTCAGAATCAGAATATAGAATGCAGTTACAAGACGGTACCGGGGCTTTTCGAAGCTTCGATTCAGTGCGAATGGAAAGCCCCGGAAGCAGGTGATGCGTATCCCAATCACTATCAGGTTTTGGGGTCGCCAGTTGTTGCGAATACACCGCATGACTCCGGAATGGCAAATGAAGTCATTTTTATCAGTTACAATTATACGGATGGCGGAGCTCAGTCAGGTCGCGGTGATTCTTCGGCATATTATGGCGTGATTCGCATTCTGAATGCTGAAAATTGCAAGCTTCAGGAAAGCATTTTTGATGACGATAATCGCATCATTGGTGGTTCGAATCCGGCTGTGGCTGATGTCGATAAAGATGGTTTTGTTGAAATTTTTGCAGGTCGCGGTGTTTATCAGAACTCGGGGGCGGGTGGCGGTCTCGTTGCTTTTCATTGGAATAAGGACAACAATAAATACGAGACTTGGTGGAAGACGACGGATGGAACAACGAGTGCAGACAAAACCATTGCGTGGGCAGGTCCATCCATTCACGATATCAACAATGATGATATTCCCGAAATTATAGGTTTTGGCGGTGAAGTATTTGATGCGACGAATGGTAAAAGACTGAATTCTGGTCAGCTTATCGATGAGCTGTCTCGTTTTCCGACTGTCGGTGATCTCGATGGCGATGGGAAGATTGAGATCATCGGCGTAACGAATATCTATCGCTGGAACAGTACAGAGAATAAATGGGAAGTTGCCTACGCCAATATCAATCAGGCGAAGGGGTATGGCGGAACTTATCACGGCTATCACTTTGCTTTTGCCGACTTCGGTTCTCCCAAAAAATCGGAAACGGGAGAGGATTTGCCTGAATTTGAGTATGGCAAGTTTGATGGCAAGGCGGAAATCGTCAGTTGTGGTGGTGATCGCGTTTTCATTGCTGATTTGAATGGCAACGTTTTGCTTATGGATGATTCGAGTTACGGCGGAGGTCCGTGCACGATTGGTGATTTCGATGGAGATACCATTCCTGAAGTTGCCGGTGCGTTTGGGTATTATTACGCCATTTTTGATCCACAATGCACTGAAGATGATCCGAAATGTGCCGGAAAAGGGATTCTGTGGAAAATGAAATCTCAGGACCTTTCGAGTCGTTCTACGGGATCTTCACTCTTCGATTTCGATGGTGATGGTGCAATGGAAGCGGTTTATGCGGATGAATGCTACACTCGTGTTTATGATGGCAAAACAGGTGACGTTTTGTTCTCGGCTTATCGAGCAAGTGAAACGTGGCACGAGTATCCGGTTATCGCCGATATTGATAACGATGAGTCGGCTGAAATCATCGTTGGATCCAATGATGTCATGAAATGTGACAGTCCGGATCCGATTCATCGCGGTCTTCGCTGTGCTACAGACAGCGATTGCAAATCCAAAGTCTGCAAGTCGGGTCTGTGTCGATGCACGACACAGGATCAGTGCAACTGGAGAACCGATGACAAGGGCAATTTGCTCAATGATGAGTATGGATGTGTCGCGCCGCTCAGCGATGCTGATAATCCATCCGAAGGCAATGTCTGTCGCGCTATTCGTGATAACAGCAAGACTGTAACCGGCATTCGTATCATGAAAGATCGTCTGGATCGTTGGATGAGTTCCCGTAATCTTTGGAATCAGCACGTTTATTCCATTACGAATATTAACGATGATCAGACCATTCCGAAGACCGAAAATTGGATTCAGAACTTCCTCGATTTGGCTCTGAACAACTTCCGCCAGAATCGCCAGGGAAAAACCGGGGCGAATCGTGCGCCTGATATTACTGGTCGTTTTGTCGGCAATACCTGTGCACAGAATGG
>JAZRWV010000234.1:0-5692 GCA_045599925.1 Myxococcota bacterium | reverse complement strand
GGAGAGATTGCAGGATTTTTCAGCATAGGATGCGGCGAGTGCGATTTTGCCCTGTTTTTCGCTTATTGTAGCATACATCTGCCAGGCACGAGCGCTTTTGGGATCCTGTTGAGTTGCTTTCTCACAGAGTGAAGTTGCAGTTGCGAAGTCTTTCTTTCCCAAAGCCTGAGAAGCCTCAGCCAGCAATTATGCCGAGGGAACGGGGCCGGAAGAACCGGAAGTTTTGGCTGTTACTGTGGGTTTTGTTGTGTCTGGTTCATGATCATCCAAATCAATTCTTCTAACTGGTTTTTGTGTATTTTCTGCAGCAGTGGTTGGCGCAGGTGTATCAGTCTTTCGAACTGGAATCATGAGGCCGCCGTCATTTTGTGGGGGTTGAGTCTGTTTTTCCTGTGGTTTGCTTTCAGAATTATTAGCTGCAACAGCCTTGGGGGCTTTATTTTGAGCAGGAGGATCCGGCGGTATAAGTTCGTCAAGCGAAAGGGGTTTTCTTTCTGAAGGCTGTTTTGCTGTCTGTGAATTATCAGCTGTTTCCGAGGTTTTAACAGGGATTTTGATTCCAGGATCATTATTTGCTGTATTAACAGGGATTTTGATTCCAGGATCATTAACAGCTGCTTTAGCATCATTATTGGGTTCAGATGGCATTACGTCTTCATAAGTCAGGACTTTGGGACGGTCTTCCGGTTGTACTGTTTTGGGAGTTTCAGTGACAGGTTGTGCAACGGGGACTGGTTGTGTAGGCTGATTCATTGCTACAACGACTTCAGGCTGAGCGAGGACTGGCTGTGCGTCAGCAACAGCAGCTTCATTGGTTTCAGACGGTTGTTCAACCACGTCATGGGGTGTTTCTGCCGGAACTGTCAGAGCCGCAAGGCGTGTGCCTTCGGATTCTATTGCTTTCAGGCGTTTTTCAAAGTTGGCTTTTTCGGTTGTCGCTTCATATAAGCTTGTGGCTAAATCTTCAGTCATCTTTTTATCCGGATGTCTTTTGGTATTATCCACTAAATCCTGGTAGATATCAGCGAGAGTTGTCCATCCGGCGGATTGTATCTGAAGAGTCGGCACGATATTTTGTGCTTTGTCATAAGCATCTGATTGCGCTTTGAGAAGTGCATTTTGCTTTGATAGGTCACAGGATTGCTTCAATTCAGCACTTTCCGGCTGGGTGATGTCTATGGCTGCAATACAGGTGTTGTATTGAATGTTGAGCTGAGTAATCGTATCACCGATTTCAAGCGGATTGCTGATTTCTTCAGATTTTTGAAGCTTTTTGCGCATTGTGTCAGCCTGTGACATAAATGTGCTGATCATTTCCTTTCGACAAGTCTGGAGCTGTTCACGTTCCAACCCGTCTTTGCGCATACTTCGCAACGATTGTATTGCTGATTTTCTGGATTCTGGTGTTCCTTTGGCTAATTCCGCCTGGAACTCTTCAATTCTTGAGCTCCAGATATCAGCGGATGGTTGTTCTGGTGTTTTTTCTTTGGTGAACAAGAGGATGGCAAGCACAGCGCAGAATATCAGCATCAGGAATATTGCAGCGAGAAGAATGCGCTTTTTTGTTTGCAAATCGCTATTATGGGCTAATTCATTGCCATACCAGTGTGCTGAATCATTTTCTTTTTCATCAAAGAAATCACTTTCACTCTGAACAGTACCTGCATTTTCCTGCGTATCATTTGAAAATTCAGGCGATTCAATTTCAGCAGTGATGCATTCTGCAATATCTTTTGACGCTTTGTCCGAAGCTGTTGAATTATCATTGCCTTTTTTATATCCACAGGTCGTTGTCATCCAGGGGATTGCGCAATATTCAGGTTTATCGGATGGCTTTTGGAGTGGATGTATGATGACCTCTGCTTCAACAATTTCATTTTGAGGTGCGAAGTCGGTTCTGCGATGACGTTTGATACGGCGCATTTCCATGCTGGTACTGACTGAAATGACATCCCCACGTTCAAGATCGTCACTGCCTTCTGATTTTTTCTTTCCAATGCGTTTATGTGGTTTGGTTGAATCCGGCAATGCATCAGCATTTTGTGCAGTACTGGTTTCTTTTTCGCTTTCTGTATTGTTATTTTGAGTCTCGTTTTCTTTGGATGTGGCGGCGTTTGCGTTTGATTTCTTTGATTTCTTTGATTTCTTTGATTTTTCTTTGTTTGGGGAAGAATCTTCAGAGTTTGATTCACGGGATGTTGTTTCTTCAGCACTGGACTCATTGGTTTCAGGTGCAGAAACACTTTCGTCTGCGGGGAGTTCGGGCTTGGGCGAAACCAATTCCTTTTCAGTGGTGACATCTTTAAAGGGAAGTCCCGGAAGATCGTCTAAATCCGGAGCTGGCAGTTCTTCTGTATCGCTGGAGCTGAAACTGTCATCCGTGAGTGAATTCAGAATAGCACACGCGGACGCAGTGATGCTGCTATCATTGGATTTTTTATCGGAGATGGCGTCGGAAGAGTCAGTCTGCGTGAGACTATCGAGAATATTTGAAATGGAATCTGGTCCATTGCCGTTGTCCAGGACAAAGATAGGGGCGGGTAATTCCTGAGTCGGCGAAGCTTCGAAGGGGTCCATCTCTGTAGTTACAGCCCTGTCGAGCATGTCGGTGATTGCGGATGTTTCGAGATTTTCGCCGACGAGATTGGCGAGGTCGTCCCAGGAAGCTTTTTCAACGACGGTGCGTTCGGGATCAATGCCGTGTCTTGTTGTTTCAAAAATTTCGGATTTACTGTTAGATACAGAATCCATTGGAGCCGCATCGACAGCCGTCATGGAATATGTTGAATCCGTGGAAGAGCGCATGACAGGCTTTTCCGCACCACTTAGAATGCGTTCAGCCAGGGACGGCGAAAGAGCATCGCTGCTGTCATCAAGCTCATTATGGATGCTGACCAGAGCCGTGATAAAAGCTCGTGTTGTCTGAAAACGGATGCCGGAATTGCCCAACATGGAAGCATCGAGAAGATCGGCAAAATCGGGAGAAACATGCAGCGAGGGATTTGAATCTCTGAAATCAAGAATTTCGCCGCTAAGATGTTTATTTATCCGTTCGGATGCGGAGCCTGGATCGAGTTTGTTTCTTATGAGACAGCAGGCAGCAGCACCGCAGCTGTAGACATCACTCTGGAATCCCGGAGCTTCGCCTCTTGCGACCTCGGGAGACATGAGATCAATGATGTCATTGAAAACTTCGGGATGATCTTCGCAGAGCATGTCGAAATGCTCGCTTCTAAGAACGTCCCAAAGGCCGACATCGTGCAGGCGAACTCGGCCGCTGTTATCGAGAATGATGTTGGAGAGTGCGATATTACCGTTAACAATCCGCTGGGAATGAATATCTTTGACCGCTTTAAGCAATTGAAGAAGCAGATCGGCGATATCTGTTTCATTGAGTTGCAGACCGAGTGCAAGAATGTCATGGAAAGAGCGTCCGGGAATGTAGGGGTGGGCGCTGTAAAGAGAGCCGTCATCAAGCCAGTCGAAGTCGATGATTGGGATTCCGCCGCCGGTGACTTGGAATGATTTCTCCAAAATGGCATGAAGTCTTGATACGCGGCCAGGATCCGAGAGAAGAGCACCGGAATAAAGTCTGAATCGGTATGAATTACCGCCTTTGGTTGCGCAGAAAAGATCACCGAGTCCATCACGTCCGATGTGATTTTTTAAATAGTAGCCGCAAATTGTTTCTCCAGGGAGAAACTGATGCGTTGTAACGGGTTTGAGTTCGGAGCCGTGGAGGGGGCAAAATCTTACGGCATCATCGAATGTGGACAAACAAATCTGGCAAGCCTTCACTGTAACATTCCTCGCTATGAATTTGAGTGTTTCGAACGAAATAACAGCCGCAATAAATTACCACAACACAAACGATTGGTGCAATTGAATCTGTGAAGGATATAAAAACTCTTTATTGATTTGATTAGGGTTATTTTGGCTAAGGTGCTGTGAGCAGTCTTGGATTGTGAGGGGGCAAGGCCCCCAGCGGCGCTATTTGCAAAGCAAATACGCGCCTGCCCCCCGGCACTATTTGCAAAGCAAATACGCGCCGGTAAACAGTGCGGGGAGACCCCGCAACGCCCCGCTTATCGCATTTCTATGGCTTTTATCCATCCAAATAAAATAACACGTGTGATGTCTGGCTGTGCCAAATCAATAATTGGGGGCAAAAATGCACAGCAGATTTGGACCGCAATGCACTTGAAAAATGAGAGGGTAAAGAGGCGGTGAATATTAATCGGATAATAATGATGGAGAGATGGTGTGGAAAAGAAAAAATCAAAAAAACGAAAAAAAAACTTGCACAAAATTTCTGTCGCGCGTAAAAGGCCGCTCGTTCCACGGATGATGTGAAAATCATTCAGGGATGCAATGACAAGTTGGATTTATGAAGGGGTGGCCGAGTGGCTGAAGGCGCTCGCCTGCTAAGCGAGTATACGGGTTATTCCGTATCGAGGGTTCGAATCCCTCCCCCTTCGTGTTATGCACCGGTAGCTCAACTGGATAGAGCAACGGCCTACGAAGCCGTAGGTTGGTGGTTCGAGCCCACTTCGGTGTACTTTAAATCTGATTTATCATTGGATATGCACCGGTAGCTCAACTGGATAGAGCAACGGCCTACGAAGCCGTAGGTTGGTGGTTCGAGCCCACTTCGGTGTATTTGGTTGCTTTGTGCACCGGTAGCTCAACTGGATAGAGCAACGGCCTACGAAGCCGTAGGTTGGTGGTTCGAGCCCACTTCGGTGTATTTGGATTGCATAAGGGGTAAAATGGCTTCCCTTGATAAGCACTACATGTCGTTAGCGCTAAGGCTTGCCAGATATGCCTATGTGCATGATGAGGTTCCGGTAGGTGCGGTACTCGTCGTCGAAGGTAAGATTTGTGGTTGGGGTTCCAATCGACGCATGGATGGAAATCATATCCTTGGTCATGCGGAAATCATTGCTTTAGAGACTGCTTCTTCACTTCTCGGTAACTGGCGGTTGATGCGGAGTACATTATATGTCACGTTGGAACCGTGCATAATGTGTACAGGAGCTTTGCTTCAGGCCCGCGTTGATCGAGTCGTTTTCGGTTGTCGTGATCCTAAAGCTGGTGCGATGCGTTCGTTATTTGCTTTGGGTGAGGATCCAAGACTCAATCATCAGATTAAAATTGACGAAGGTGTTTTGGCAGATGAATCTGCTTCTCTTCTTCGCAGTTTCTTTGAAAATATTCGTAAAAAGTAGCGGAGGAATGGCCGAGTGGTCGAAGGCGCTTGACTCGAAATCAAGTATACGGCTTGCCGTATCATGGGTTCGAATCCCATTTCCTCCTTGGCTTTTTTTGGAGAGGTGGCCGAGTGGTCGAAGGCGCACGATTGGAAATCGTGTATACTCCTAAAGGGTATCGTGGGTTCGAATCCCACCCTCTCCGTTGAAGACAGCATTCAGGTGATGTGACGATGAGACGTTAATCCGCCAGGGTCGGAAGGCAGCAACGGTATATTTCAAGTCGGGTACGTCACCTGAATGCTGTCTTTTTTTTGTATCTGCTTTTTTATCTTGTGTTTGATTGCAATACAAAAATTCCATTTTCATGTGGCTGATGTTACAACTCAGCCGGGGTAAATCTATACTCAGCATAAATGCAGGCATAACCTAGGTTTTTACCGGAATGGGGGGCCGAAAAGCTGACCGTCCGGTGGACGGTT
>JAZRWV010000233.1:0-5043 GCA_045599925.1 Myxococcota bacterium | reverse complement strand
GACCGCTTGGCCTCCGACTTCCTGAGCTTCAAGTTCTTTCTGCATACGCTCCATCTCTTCCATTTTTTTCTGGATAAGAGCGGCTTCAGCGTCAGCTTTTTTCTGAGCTTCTTTCATATCATCGATATCTTTGATACGTTTTTTGGCTTCTTCAACACGGCCCGGGATAATTTCCTGGGCTTTAGCGTTGTTTGTGAAGTCCACCCACATCTGACGGGATTCGTCAGTTTTAAGGTAGTATTCCTGATAGAGGACGTTGAGATTAAACTGAGCCTGAGGATATTCAGGATGATTTTTGATGATATCTCTGTAAATCTTTTCAGCTTCATCGAGTCTGTTCAAGCCACGAACAGCGACACCTTTTGAGAGATAAGCTTCGACGTTATCGGGCTGAAGAGCGAGCACCTTTTCGTACAAATCATATGCGAGCTGATAATCCTGAACGTTAACAGCAATACCGGCGACATTGAGCATAGCCTGGATGTTTGAAGGATCGGCTTCGACAGCTTTTTTGAATTCGCTGTTACCCATGGAAACTTCGCCTTCAGCGAGGTATATGAGTCCGGAGGTATTGTAAATAGCAGAAAGATCTTTAGGCGTATAAGCTTTGCGATCGAATTCATCCTGAGTAATTTTACCAGCGGCGAGGTCTTTCTGAAGCATCTCGTTATATTCGCTGTACTTGATAGTAGCCTGTTCACAAACAAGTCGAGCGACATCGAGACTGTTCATGAGATAATAAATTGCGCTAAGGTTTTCATAACAATAGATATTATTAGCATCACCAGAGAGAGCACGACGGACGTAGGCGACGGATTTTGCAAACATATTGTAAGCATCTTTATTCTTGATTTCGCCTTTATTTTCTGCGCCTTCCATGCTGAATTTAGGCTCAGTACCACCGCGTTCTTTTTCAAGGATAGCTTCACCTCTCTGACGATAAATCATACCGAGGTTAAGGTTAGCCTGAACATTGAAGGGTGCGATGCCAGTTTTTTCATCGACAACTTTCTGAAGGAGTTTTTCAGCATCATCAAGTTTCCCTTCGTCAATGAGCATTTTAGCCTGGCTGACATAAGGTTCAGGCATATTTGGACGCATATCAATAGCTTTTTCATAAGCTTTAGCTGCATCTTTAAGGTTGCCCTGCTGTTGTTCAAGGAGACCGATATTGAACCATGCTTCAGCAAAGTTATCTTCTTCTTTTGCAGCGGCCTTAAATGCTTCAATAGCAGCAGCGGGATTGGATTTGGCAAGTTTTGCACCTTCTTCGAACTTGGCGACAGCACTTTCCTTAACGACAGCACGATTACCGGAGGCATCAACAGTCTTAGAAGATGCCGCAGTTTTAGTGGATTTATCGCCGGTGGCAGTTGAACCGCCACAGGCGAGCATTGAACACATGCTCAGACAGATTGCCGCAACGCAGCCAAAACGAAGCACTGTATGTTTAATCATAGCTTTCATAGCTTCCTCTGTTATATCAGATTATTCTTTTTAAAAAGGAATTAGAAGTGCAGGCCCGCAAGCCTGCACGAGCTGCGAATGGCCTGTTATTCACCAGCTGTTGCGGCAGCAGCAGCCTGTTCATCGACAACAGCATCGGAATCGACGACAGTACGTGTATCTTTAGCGGCCTTACCACGAAGTTCATCGAAGTTCGTGTAAAGAGCGCCATTATGATAGGTTGCGACCATCTTATTCGGTGTTGCTTTAACTTCAGCAGCCGAACGATATTCCATTGGACGAAGTTCGAAGAGTCGTTGCTGTGCATCACTGGTGTAAGCACTGAACCAACCGGTCTGAGCAGCTTTTGCGACAGCAGCTGTATAGAAATTAACGGCCTGATCTTCGAATTTACCAGAGAAGTCGAGCAGCTGTTCAACGTATGAAAGTTCAACTTCTTCAGGGAGCCCAGGCGGAACAGGAGCTTTTTCGATTTGCTGGGCGACGTCGTCGTACATCATACCGACTCGAGTCATAGCAGCAAGACCCCATTTCGGGGCGTTAAACTTCGTAATAACGTCGTTGTAAACAGGAGCAGCGGCCTGAAGCTTGTCTGCTTTCTTGAGGAGCTGTTGCTGCAGGAAATCGTTGACTTTCTTGCCTTTAACACTGCTATCGGAAAGTTTGATATCGAGAACTTCCTTGAAGAGCGTTTCACCTCTCATGAAACGAGCTTCTGCCGCAGCATTTCTGGCCTGATCGCTTTCTGCAGGGGATGCACTGCTGAGCCAGTTTTGAGTGTCTTTTGAACCATAAAGATTTTCGGCTGTTTCAAAATATTTCAGAGCTTCTTTCTGATTTTTCTTTGCCCAGTAAACCTTGCCAATATAGGTGTTTGCCTGAATTTTGAGGCCTGGCGTACCGAATTTTGCGTAGTTGCGCATAAAGTCATTGAATCGATCAAGAGCCTGATCATATTTCTTCTGGTCATAATAAATACGACCTGTTGCGAACTTCAGGGCAGCCATCTGGTTCTTGTCTTTCGGGAACATCTTTGCATAGAGGTCATAGTCTGCAACGGCTTTTTCGTATTCACCGAGACCTGAACGGAATGCAGCTGCATTAGAAAGAGCATCCTTGGCGCAAGGATCTTTGCGAGGTTCAGCACCGATGGGAACGCAAGCTTCTTTGTCATCCGGGAACTGGTTGACAAACATTTCATAGAAACGAGCTGCTTCGGAGAAAACGGCCAGCTGATGATAGTTCAAACCAATGGCATACAGAGCACGCGGTGCAAGGGCTTTCGTATTTTCATCCGTCTCACTGCTTGTAAGAATGGCGACACGGGCTTCGATAGCACGACCGACTTCGTTCGTCTGTTCCCATGCAATTGAAGCATTCCAACGGGCTTTTGCAGCATCTTCACTACCCTTATGCTTGACAGCATATTCTTCATAGCATCGAGCTGCAGCTTCCCACTGTTTCTTGCCTTCTTTCTCTTCGCAGACTTTATAGTCAAGAGCTTCTTCATAAGCATTCATGACGCCCTTGAACTCTTCCATATGTTCAGTCGTATTGGCCATGAAAGCACTGTTGCCCTTGAGATCTGCAATGGCTGAACGCATATTCTCATACTGTTTCGTCAGACGATAAGTTTCGAGCAGGTAGTTGGCTGAATAAACGGCGACTTCTGTTGCCGGTGCTTCATGCGTCAGTTCAAGGAAGAGCGGACGAGAATCTTCAAAGTGGTTATAATTGAAGTAGATTTCAGCAGCCTTGTACTTCGAGTTGATGGCGAAATCAGCCGAAGTATCGATTTTCGCATAACGCTGACTTGCTTTAATGAAGTTGATACGGCATTCAGCGATCGGATATTCCGGATAAGTCTGTTCTTCACCAGGAGCAGCTTCCGGTGTGACGGGAATATCAGGACATGCATCCTTATCGGTATTGCTTTCGCCCATGAGTTCATTATAGGCGAGGACGGCGCCATGGGCGGAGTCTTTAAGCATGACATCCGTATCGGCATTTTTAGGAATTTTCCCCTTCTCATTCAGATCGAGAACGCGTTCATACCCTTTTGCAGCTTCCGCATAGTTTTTGCGGAAATAGGCCATATCTGCATAATAATACATGACCTCATAATTGTCCGTGGCATCGGGGAAATTGTCGAGATATGTCTTGTAAATTTCAAATGCGAGTGAGTAGTACAGCGGGTTTTTCGTATTCTGGAACGTCATGTGATACCACTTACCGGTATCAGATGCGTATTGCTGCAACTTGTCATTCTCGGCCTTAACGGCTTCGGGGGTTGCACCTTCGTACTTCTCGTCACGGGCCGTCACGAAGATGGCAACTGTACGCTGAATTTCTTCAGCGAGACGAGTCGGATCGCTCATCGTTTCAACGTTGAGCATAATTTCATGCTGATAACCGACGATCTTGAATTTCTTGGGGTTGGCAGCAATCAAACTGTTATAAATATAATTGGATTCTTCGATTCGACCGTTTTCCTGATACAGACGGGCGAGACGTTCCAGCATGTTGTCGACTTCTTCATCGTCTTTCGCAAAGCTCTTAAAGTATTTGCGTGCATTTGAAGGCTTTGCCTCTTCCCACATGCTGTATGCTTTGACGAGGTCTTTAAGTGCTTCCTTACGCATATCGGAACGGCGGCCGGAGCCTTCGGACTGGTCGGCATCGCGAATGACCTTTTCGAACTGTGCAAGAGCTTTCTTGGGTTCACCCAGGTTGAAATAGCACCACCCCATTTTATACATAGCAAATGAAGCAGCGGAGCTCTTCGGATCAGTCTGAACGACTTTCTGATACTGCTGGAGAGCTGTCGGCATATCCTCGTTAATGGTAAATGTATATTCCGCCATGCCGAGGAAAGCTTCCGGAAGATATTTAGAGTTTGAATGCTGGCTTACGATATCGCTATACTGTTCGTAAGCATCGGCGGCATAACCCATTTCTGCAAGGTTAAATGCCATATAGTATCGAATCTTGTCGATTTGCTCATAATCGGCATGATACTTGATAATTTCCTTATAGAGCTTGAGCATTTCATCGCGTGCGGCTCTACTCGTCTTATCATCTTCAGACTTTTTAGCCAGCAATTCTTTCTGTTTTGCCTCGTTGCCTGCAGCGCCTGCTTCGTTGGCCTGGCTTAAATAATCAAATCCACGCGATTCATAGTAACGCGCTTTCTGCCAAAGCATGTCACCGAGACGTTCCATCAGTTTCGGCTTGTCGGGATCGTCTTCATCCGTCTGTTTGATACGGGTCTGAAGTTTCTTGATAGCCTGCTGCTGGAGCTCAATTTTTTCAGAAGCAAGGGCCTCTGCAGCCATTTCATCTGTTTCAAACGAAACTTTCGGGCCTGCGCCGCCTTCTTCCTGTTCGAGCGTCTTACGTTCGACTTTCTTTGGCGCATTGGCATTCGAAATTGTCGCCTGTTTTTTATCAGTAAACGATACATCCTGAGCCACTGCCACGGTTCCTGTCGCAAAAAACACTGCGGCCATGGCACTGATCATCAATCGGGCAAAACCTCTGTTCATGTTTATTCTCCAAGTATTGACTATGCGCCGC
>JAZRWV010000232.1:0-4637 GCA_045599925.1 Myxococcota bacterium | reverse complement strand
CTCCTGCCGCCGAAATTCAGGCTCCTGCCGCCGAAAATGCTGCCGCTGCTACAGCAGAAATCCCGGCTGCCGCCGCTCAGGTCGCCGTTCAGCCCCAGAACCTCGACGCCAAATACGGCATGAAAACCAGCTCCGAACTCAAAGGCCATCAGGCTCTGATTGAACGCAAAAAATCCGAAGACACAACAAGCATTTTAAGCCGCATCATGAGCATTTTCGGCATTTTCGGATTCATCGGCATTGCCTGGCTCTTCAGCAATAACAAGAAAAAAGTGCTCTGGAAACTCGTCGCCGTCGGCACCGCGATTCAGCTCGTGTTCGCCATACTCATTCTGTGGACACCACCCGGGCGCGCCGTCTTTGCCTGGCTTAACGACGCAGTCACCGTCCTGCTCGGCTTTACATCGGCCGGTACAAATTTCCTGTTTGCAAGTTATGCATCCGGCGTCATTGATTCGCCGCTCGTCAACACGGCCATGAGCATTCTCCCGCCGATTATCTTTTTCAGCTCGCTGATGACCGTCCTTTACTACCTCGGCATCATGCAGTGGATCGTGCGCGGAATGGCCGTTTTCATGATGAAATTCATGGGCACGTCCGGTTCGGAATCGCTGTCTTCGGTCGCAAATATTTTCGTCGGCATGACCGAAGCGCCGCTCGTCGTCAAACCGTTTGTCGCCAAGATGACCGAATCCGAGCTTTTTGCCATTATGACCGGCGGTATGGCAACCGTCGCCGGCGGTACGATGGCTGCTTATGTGGCGATGCTTCTGCCGTATTTTCCTGACATTGCGGGGCATCTGATTGCCGCAAGCGTCATGAGTGCGCCGGCAAGCCTCGTCGTAGCCAAGATCATGATTCCGGAAACCGAAAAATCCGAAACAATGGGCGAAGCCAAGCTCGATATGCCCAAAATGGACGCCAATGTTATCGATGCGGCCGCTCGCGGTGCCGGTGAAGGCCTCCACCTCGCCCTGAACGTCGCGGCCATGCTGCTTGCATTTGTCGCAATCATTGCCCTCATCAACTTCATTCTTGGCCTGCCAAGCCGCGTCGTCAACGCCAATACTTACGAGCATGTTTCGAGTTACGTCGTAAGCGCCGGCGGAGATCTCGACCCCGCCTGCGATTCGGTTTATTCAACCTCCGACACGCTCGTCTGCACACATGGTGCTCTCATCAAACTCGCGGATATCCGCCAGATTCCTATCGATGAAAGGCTCCGGACGCTCACTGGCGAACAGGGCGATAAAATCGATCAGATCGACGAGCTCTATGACGTCGTTTTAGGCGGTCTGACCGGCGTTTCGATGGAAAATACCGATGCAGCTGTGGTGGATTGTCGCGATGGACACAACATTGCGGCATGTGGAGCCGTCCTGACCAAAACGCAGCAGGAATCCTGGACACCGACGCTCGAAAAGAAGTCCGTCTGGCCGCTTTTGTCGCTCGAAACCATCTTTGGCTGGCTCTTTTTCCCGTTTGCATTTCTCATGGGCGTGCCACTTTCCGACTGTTTCCTCGTTGGTCAGCTCATCGGAGAGAAAACTGCCGTCAACGAATTCGTCGCATACCTGCATCTGGCGCAGGTCGTCGACCAGCTGTCCTATCGCGGCATCGTCATTTCGACGTATGCGCTGTGCGGATTTGCGAACTTCGGGTCGATTGCCATTCAAATTGGCGGTATCGGCGGAATGGCCCCAAATCGACGTTCCGACATTGCCAGACTTGGCATTAAAGCGATGATCGCCGGAACGATTGCCGCATTTATGACCGCAACGATTGCTGGTGCTTTGATTTAATTGTTTTGTTTTGGGGCGCGCCTATTCGCAAAGCGAATACGGCACGCATTTTAAAGCCGCTATGCTCGCGCATACGCGGCTTTATTTGTTTTGGTTACACCGGCACGTGAAGTTCCTTCAAGGTCGCAGTGATTGCCGGCCGGATTTGAGCAGGAAAACAAAGCCGCGCAACCTGCGAATGAATCTTTGTGAGCATATCGACGATTGGGCTTGCATCCTGTACAGAAACGATTTCTCCCGTCGCAAGCTGAATGCGAATATCGGCATTGCTATGACCGGAAGACGAAGATTCCTGCATAAATGGAAGTAGCGGCGCGCGTTCCGGCGCATACGGCGCGAATGCGCGATTGACCGTCGTATCGAGTGAAATATAGTAATTCGGGTCGAGTCCGTTTGCTCGAACGACATCTTCCAGTTTGCCCCAGTTATCCCGAATAATGCTGCGGAATTCATCGGGAATTTCGACGGTTTTAAAGAACTGTCGTCGAAGCAGCTGATTGGCCAAATCATTGAGGATCCGGTCATTTGAATCGCGCCACATATCGATGGCAGCCCATGCATGTGCATCGTGAACTTTCATGCACAACATCGGATCTACACGCTGATTGAGCACCATATCTTTGAGCAATGTGCCCATTCTGCCGACATCAAAAACGGTTCCATCTCCGGCAACGGCGAGGTCCGCAACGCGACGGAATATCGATTCGAGCAGTTTTTCTGCGCCGCGAACCGTCTTGTGATGATAAACCTGACCATACATGTGGTAGCGGCTGATGAGGTAGGTTTCGACGGCCTGAATCGCACGATAACCAACAATTAAGCCATATTCATCGTAATCAAGCATTTCCAGAATGCGTTCGATATCGAACAGATAATTCTTAATCCCCGTCATATAGCCATCGCGCAGAATGTAATCCATGCGATCGGCATCGAGCTGACTTGAAATAATCGGATGATACCAGGCATGTGTTTCCTGCGCGATGCATTGCACAACGCATTCAGGCATGCGCGGATCAAAGTCGTGCAGAATGCGATAAATATCGCCATCTTCGCGAAGAATATGAAAACATCCCATCGATTCGTGATCGAATTTACAGATTCGCGAAGTCCCCGATTCGAATGCATGACTGAATGCGGCATGTCCGACATCATGTAACAAAGCCGCAGCTCTCGTCACTGCACGTTCAAATGGATCGCCATTCGGATTGGCACTGTCAAAAATGCGTTTAGCAACATGCTGTGTGCCAATCGAATGCCCAAATCTCGAATGCTCTGCGCCATGATACACAAAACCGGCAAGTCCGAGCTGACAAACCCGACGCAGTCGCTGCACAACATCCGTATCGATGAGCGAAAACAACATCCGATCAACGTCGTCATCCATATTGAACTGAATCACATTGTGAATGGGATCGCGAAACAGCTTTTCTCGTTTTTTTGTCGTCATTTCATCCAATCTTTTTGAAGTGTATTCTAGCTGCTTAAAAGCTGAAAAATCACAGGGCGTTCTCAATCGAACGTCCATTCCGACGAAGGCGTGTGGCAAGGATTTTAGAGATAACAAGAGGTTTTGGAAGCCATTCCCCTCGAGACCTGCTCAAGCCCCGGCTGAATATGGCACAAATATCAGATTTCATTGTCATTTATCCATTATCAAATCATGAATTCTGTTATAGGTTGCGAAAATTCAGGCATCATTTTATGAGATGCCAAATTGAGTGTGTGTTCAAACGAATCCCATTCATGGATTCTTTAATGATAAGGAGAATAAATGCTCGATTTTCTTTCATCCCTTGGCGTGGTTATCTGGGATATGGATCCCGCCATTTTCCGACTCGATAACGGATTTGAACTCCGTTATTATGGCGTTTTATTCGCATTGGCCCTGGCTTTGGGCTACATCATTCTTCGCTGGCGTTACAGAGATGAAGGCGAAGACCCCGAAAAAGCGACGAATCTGACGTATGCCCTGATGATTGCGATTATCGTCGGTACACGACTGGTTCACTGCTTCTTTTATGATTTTGATCACTATATGGCGAACCCCATTGAAATCCTTTACTTCTGGAAAGGAGGACTCGCCAGTCATGGTGCCGCCATCGGTATCATTTTGACCTGTGTCATCTACGACTATGTTTGGCGTAAAACACCACTGCGCATTACCGTCGACCGACTCGCCTATGGCATTCCGACGGCAATGATTTGTGTGCGACTCGGGAATTTCTTTAACTCCGAAATCGTCGGTGCCCCATGTGATCCGAATTCACCCATTGCCTTTATTTTTACGCGTTACGATGGCATTCCGCGCTATCCATCTCAGCTGTTTGAAGTCGGCATGGGCCTGATTGCTGGCGCTATCATGTTTGGAACTTACTTTGCGTACAAAAAACGCGGAAAAAAAGTCCCTCTTGGTATGCCAACCGGTTTGATCATTACGGCATATTTCACGATGCGCTTTATCGTTGAATTCTTTAAGGAATATCAAGTCGATGAACTCGCAGCAAAAGGCGGCCTGACCATGGGACAATGCCTGAGCATTCCATTTATTATCATTGGTCTGGTAATACTCGGTATGTGTATTTGGGGACCCTGGAAAAATCAGTATGCAGAGATGTACACGGAAAAATTCCAGGTTAAAAAGCCTGTTGCTGATGAAGATATAGACGACGAAGCTAAAAGCAACGAAGTTAAAGCTGATGAAGCCAAATCCGATGAGCCTAAAGCTGATGAAGCCAAATCCGATGAGCCTAAAGCTGATGAAGCCAAATCCGATGAGCCTAAAGCTGATGAAGCCAAATCCGATGAGCCTAAAGCTGATGAAGCCAAATCCGATGA
>JAZRWV010000231.1:0-2747 GCA_045599925.1 Myxococcota bacterium | reverse complement strand
CAACAGCGGCCCACTGATAGACAGCTTTAAACTTCGGATCCAGAGCTATCATGGCATCTGCAAAGTTTTCTGCAATATGTGCTTCATTTTTAATATTGTTGTATTGAAGTGCGCGAATCCAAATCAAATCCGCCAGAAATTCCTGCTGCCCCATGCTCATCCAAAGCAGTGCATTCGGGTTGGGAAGAACGCTGAATTCATCAGCCCCCATATTTTGGGGAACTTCCAGTTTTGTTTGCCCACAACATAAATACGAAATAAAAAATGCAACAATGGCCATCAGAAATAAAATGACCTGTGTTTTATTTTTGCTGAAATCTTTTGTCATTGGGGCACTCCAAATGTGCATTCATCGATGAGTTCCTGAACGGATTTAAGTTTGACAAACTTCTCAAATTCGCCAAATTTAATGGCATTCAGGAACATCTCAGGATCTTCCGAAGCCACATATCTGGCAAGTGGAAGCGCATCAACGAACTGCTCTTTTTTAACATAAATACGCATGAGTTGCAGATTTAAGTCAATTGGGAATTTTGAAAGTTCAATGCCGGATTTAATAGCCTTTTCGGCATCATCCAACCTGCCCAATTCGACGTATGCAAGAGCCAGATTATAGAAAAAGCGATCCGATGCGGGATCAATTTTTTGCCCTTCTTTAAGATAGTGAATGGCTTTTTCAAACTCTCTCGTCTCAATCAGAGCACATCCTTTTGTCAAAAATGCCATTGGGGATGGATTTTTAACACTGACAGCCCGATCCAGATATTTCACAGCTTCTTCCATATATCCCATATCATACAACAAACACCCGAGAGTGACGGATGATTGAGTGACATCGTCATATTCGTCGTTATCGATATTGGCAAAGAAAGCATACGCCGCATAAGGAAGAGCATTTGCTGTCTGGAGATTGTCGCAGTAAAAGCGTCCCAAAGCGCCTGGATTTTCATTCGGATACAGCTGAAAAAGCATCTCGGCAAGTTCGCGACGAAGCGGGAATGTTTCGGGGGAAACCATATTTGTAATGACATACACGAGATAGTCGCGAAGACTATATACACCCGGCTCACAAATTGCAGACAACCAGACATCCATCAATTGGGGCACACCCATGATAAATTTCCGGAACAGGCGATAAAACTCATAACATCCGCCTTTATCACTCCAAACAATGCGATGAACGACTTTAGCCGGTGCGGTTGGTCTGTGAGTTCGAATTCCAAATCCGCTATTCATCTGTCCATAGTGATACATTGCCTCGTCATGAGGTTGAAAAACAAAGCGTTCAGCCCAGAGGAGCTCCTGTTGTTCTTCAAATTCGTTTGGTGCACACACCGAATCCAGAGCAGATTCTTTGAGATTTGCATCGGGATGAACAGGGAGCCAGCCAACATTTTCATACAACTTATCTTCCCATTCAAGACCAGCCTGAATAGTCTGAACGGCTTTTTCTCTTTCCCCCATTCGTACATAAACCCCGGCCAGCAAAACATAAAGCCGCGAAAGCCACGGATAACGATTTAATATATTGTGAATACGCCATACGACAAGATACAGCTCGCTGTTCCCTTTTTCACGAATAGCTGTCTCTATTTCAGCAATCCATTGCCAAATTTCAGAAACCTTCCTGTCAGCCCAACGCTTAAACTGTTCAATAAATGGATGCCTGACTCCACCTCTGTTAAATTCCCCCAAAACACCTGGAACTCGCTGTCGTCTGCTCCAATCCTTAAAGCGGTCAAGAGACTCTCCTAATTCCTGGGTGTTTTTAATTTCATTTCGTGTCTTGTAAATCGTTGATCTCAGAGATTTTTTGGGCTGTTCTTTTTTTACAACACGACGTTCCGTATCTGTATTATTCGCTGCAGGAATATGGATCTGCATTCTCGAAAACCCTGCAGTTTTTATTTTAATATGTGGATTGGAATTACCTTGTGATTTACAGACAAATTTCTGAAAACGAAAATCACCTTTTCCAAAGAAGATACTCAATTCGAGACATTCCCTTGTCTTAAACCAGTTTTCGACGGCTAAAACTGCGCGATTAAAAAACTGCTCATAAAGGTTTCTGCACGTCAGAAAATTGAAAGGGACGGGCTGATTTAGAATAGATGCAGCTCTTGGAAAACCTGGTACTTTCTGCCTCTTGTAGAGAATTGGTTCTGCCAAACACGAAGATTCTGGAAATTTCCATCCAACATTTGTCAATACACTGACGAGTTCGTTTGACAGAAACAAAGGACAAACCGGATGATTTCCACTGCTTCTCAAAACCATATCGGGAACTCGTGAACCATCAGCCAGTTTGAACAATTTGTGATTCACAGGCAACTGACCGTGAAGAGCACGCCAAAACGTCATGCAGAGGGAAACATCCTTTTGATATTTTTTATTATTCTGTGGATACGGAACGATATCAGAACTCAAACAACGTTCGATGACAAATCTGCTTCGCAGCAGATATTCTTTCCAAAACTCGTCAAGCGTGCTCTCTTCGAGCGTACAAACTGTCTCTTCATGAAGTGGCATAAATCTTTTAAAAGCCGTTCCATCAAGAGCAAATGGAAGTGGTTCAAATCCGGAAAGAGCTTCTGTTGGATCTGCTGCACACACTTGAAAATTGTCATCATTATCGATACAAATTTCAGGCTTTTCATCCAGAATTTTAGTCTTTTTTGCGATTGCCGATAAAATTTGACACCAGCCACGGTTTTCAATGGCTTCTCTGCGTGAAATATGAGGCTGCT
>JAZRWV010000230.1:0-5353 GCA_045599925.1 Myxococcota bacterium | reverse complement strand
GAAATGGGCGAACTCCAGGAACGTATTACCTCCACCAAAAACGGATCCATTACCTCCGTTCAGGCAATTTACGTCCCCGCCGATGACCTTACCGACCCCGCACCTGCTACAACCTTCGCTCACCTCGACGCAACAACCGTTCTCTCCCGTCAGCTCGCTTCTGCCGGTATCTACCCCGCCGTCGATCCCCTCGCTTCTACAAGTACACTCCTCGACCCGTTCATCGTCGGTGAAGAACACTACAACGTCGCTCGTCAGGTTCAGGCTACTCTCCAGAAATACGCCGAACTTCAGGATATTATCGCCATCCTCGGTATGGACGAACTCTCCGAAGAAGACCGCCTCACCGTCGACCGCGCTCGTAAAATCCGTTACTTCCTCTCTCAGCCTTTCCACGTCGGCGAGGCTTTCACTGGAATCCCAGGACGTTACGTCGAACTCAAAGATACCATCCGAAGCTTCAAATCTCTCCTCTCCGGAGAATACGATGATCTCCCAGAAGCCGCTTTCCACATGGTCGGTAATATCGACGAAGCCGTCGAAAAAGCCGAAAAACTGCGCAAGGAAGTCTAAATGTCTGATAATCTCGACGTCAGAATCATTACCCCGGAAAAAGTCGTTTTCAATAAACCCATTGATTCGATTATCATTCCGGGTACCGTCGGCGAAATGGAAATCCTCCCGGGTCACGTCGCGATATTTTCCACGATTAAACCCGGTCAGGTCGTCATCCGCGAAAAAAATAAAAAATATGTTTTCGCTTCGGGTGCCGGTATTGCCGAAGTTTGCAACAATCGCGTAACACTCCTCGTCGACTCCGCCGATGGCTGCGACGAAATCGATCCCGCTGCTTCTCAGGCACTCATCGCCGAATATGAAGACAAACTCAAAAATCTCGAAAGCATGGATGAAGAACAGCGTTTCGCTTTCGAGACAAAACTGGCTGCGGCTAAGGCTCGTATTGAAGTCTATGAACGAACTTCCGACGATCATGAAATCGCTCACGACTTTTCTCGAATCAATATGTCGCCGATTAAGCCCAAAAACTCCGACGCTGATAAATAACAAATCGCGGATGTTTTCATTCTGAGACATCCGCTTTTTTGTTTTATCTTGCCTCTCGCTTTTGCTTCGCAATGCGCGATTGGACGCCGGCTTTCCGCCTGCGGCTGATACGCCGGCTCGTTCGGGGCTATTCACTTCGCGAATACGCCCTCACTCTGATTTTACAGGATGACCATCCATGCCCGATGACGCTGCCATAAACAATCAAACATCCGAAAATACCACCCAGTCTGCAGATGCTCAAGAAGACGCCTACGAATCCTCCGACAGTCAGACTCTTAATGCTCTCGATGAATTGCCCGAAAATAAAAAAAGGGCATCCATTATCCTCATCGTCATTGCGACTTTATTCGTTTTTTCGATTGCCATCATCGTCATCATGCCGCCGCTGAGCTGGTCCCCTCAACAAGGCGTTAAATCCGATTATCACCCCGTAGCTTCATTACAGCTCATTCACTCGGGAAACGCCGCTGAATACGACCTCGCCTATCAAACCATTGACACCGAAATCTCGTATTCACTCGATATTTCACAAACGACTTTTTACCCAAATGACGCGTCATCCAGATTTCAAATGATGGCAAATGTCATGATATCACGTCCAACACGACGAACCCATGACGATGAAATCGCCATTAAACTAGACGATGTTCAAGTTCATATCTTCGACGGACAAAATTCAGAAATCAGCCTCGCCGGTGCCAGCGATCTGCTCGAAGGCATTTACATCTTTTCAAGACTTGAACCTCACCAGGGAATGTACAGCATCGTCCCAGATGCCAATATCAACCCGCAGGTCGCTAGAATGTTGTTTACAATCATGGACGCCGTTCGACAGATTTGGGCTCCAGTTCCAAATCAAAAAATCGGCATCAACGCTCAGTGGAGTATTGCCGACAACAATAACGATAATGCCGACCGGAATGTGATATTAAAACGCATTGCAGATGCTTCTCTTAAATCCTGCGACGATAAAGGATGCAAGATCAGCAGCAATATTCGTCTCGAAAAATCCCAGACAACCGAAAACACCACACAAATCGGAAACGGAAATTCAAATGTTTTATTGAAAGACGGACGGATCGTGGAAGCTGATATGCACTTCGAACGCAGTCAAAACATCATGGAAAATGCAGCAAACAAGCAGGAAACAACACTAAAATTTGTCCTCAGACAGTGATACGCCATTCCATGAATCGCCATATAAAATTCATCCGCTCAAGCAACAACCAGTGGTTGAAAAATTACATAATATACGGTATAGTAAAGAAGGAATTTCCTTGGATTTTAATTAAAATCCAAGGATAAAAAAGAGTTTTAGCGAGTTCGATAACCCAGAAGTAGTTTTCTGTTGTGTCGAATATCAGGAGGAAGCTGTTATGATAAATAATCGTAAGTTGGCATTCGTGCTTAGTGCATTAATGATTGCAGGCTTTGGTCTGAGTGCTTGTGAAGAACAGGATTTGTGCCCGGAATGCGGAACGGGAGGAGGTGGTAATCCCCAGCCTGACGGAGGCTACAAGGGCAATTACAAGTACATGTCGAGCTACAAAAACCTCAATGGTGCCAAAAGCGAGTGCAAAGAAGCAAAGTGCTCATCATCATCCAGCTGTAAATCCGGCGAAGATTATGTGGCTTGCCAGTGCGTAACCGATACAGAGCTTTGTCACGCCTTCTCTATTTGCAATGGCGTTGGAAGCTGCAAATATGAATGCGGCGAATCCGCAGAATCATGTGGATGGGCAGCCTGTGCTAAGGATGACGCCTGCTCAGCAGAAAACGCCTTAGCAGGCATTTCAGCAGGTAACGCACTCGATTGTGCCAATTCCAGCGATTGTAAAGATGCAATGGACTTCTGTAGTGCCCTGGCTGCACTGAATCCAAGCGAAGACTTCGACGAAGACGGCCTGATCAACAGCAAAGAACTCGAAGGTAACTTTGCCCATCCCTGCTTCAAAGATACTGATGGCGACCAGCTCGCAGATAATGTTGATGATAAACCATGGGAAACAACAACAACCGGTTGCGAAGAAGCCAGACTCAAATCCCAGTTCTGTAAAGCGTTCGGTGGCGAAGGCGGTCAGTTCAAAGATATGACCATCGCAAAACTTCCCGGTTCCGCTTATACTCCCGATAACGATACAACCGGTGAAGTCACAACTTTCTCAGACGGCGTCCACAAAATTGTCGGTTTCTTCGGTTCCGGTAAATCTCAGAACGGTGCACAGCTCCTCAAAGCTGCCGGTCTTACCCCGGGTACTTATGTCGAAGAATCCAACTTTACAGCAGCAGTTCCTCTCGGTGACTGGAAATCGAAAGGTTACAAAGGCGACTGGACCAATAATCATGACTCCGACGAATACCAGATCGTTCCCGATAGCGATGTTCTCCGCCTAAAATACTCGGTCAATACCGAAGGTAAGTCCCTCGAAGAAATCGTCACAATGATCGCTGACGTCTTCGGAAAAGCTCAAAAGCCTTCAACAACGACGAAATGTGACAATGATGAAGCCATCCTTTATCTCGCACGTTCAAGCTATACAGACGGTTCCAATAAATTCCGTATTTATAGTGGCGCCATGGCCTGCCTGACCACGCGTTCAAAGAGCGAGCAAAAGGATTCAACCTCCATTGCCGCAATGAACCTCATGGATGACGTCCTTTCTGGTACCCTCGTTGCCCCCAAAAAGAACGCCTATTCTCTTGCACCGACCAACGGTTACGTTCCCTATAAAAATAATATCTGCCAGACCTCTAAAATTGGTGACGCTTCTGGTGCCGTCGACTTCATTTGGGTTCTCGATAACTCAGGGTCCATGGCAGACGAACTTGAAAACGTCTCCAAAACGGCAGAAATCTTCGCCAACCGCCTCGCAGGTTCAGGTATCGACTACCGCGTAGCTGTCACAACAACTGATGCTTATGCCATCGAAGAACCTGGCGTTCTCGCAACTGTTTCCAATAAAGTGAAAAAAAATGACTTCACGACTTACAACGTCGAGTCTTTAATGCCGTTAGGTGCAAAATATTACAATGCCGTCGGTATTCGTACGGCTACAAACCAGCAAATGGCCGATAATCCTGGTTTCCTGTACAAATCCGCCTCCATCTATATCCCAAAAGGTACGTCTGAATTCTCAACAGCAATCAAGGCCGATCCAAAGTGCACAGTTAATGGTGGAGATAATACCTGCGGTATCGGTTATGAAGACGGATTCCAGAGCGGCGCTCTCACCCTCTCCCGTTTGGCTGTTGAAATCGGTTCTAGTATCAATGACAAAAAATATGAAAAGTCTGATTTTAATGCCAGTCAGCAGGCTGCCTATGACGATATCGTTACCCTGAAAACACATCTTTCAAAGGGTGAGTATGAAGGTTTCACAGGTCAGGGTGGTGAAACAGTCGATAAACTCAATGCACTCACACTTCGTCACTCTGCTTTGAAATATATTATTTGGGTTTCAGACGAAGAATCTCGCCAGTTCAAAGAAGATGGTGATGTCGTTCGCAGCACCACAGGAAATGATGTTCTTTCATATACGGATGCCAATAATAATGGTCCTTATTATGCCTGCTTAACAGGTAAAAAATTAGAAAATGGCAGCCTCTCAACCGTCCCCGTTACACCTGATAATGGCGCTCAGGTTTGCAACCCAACCATCCGTGATGATCTCGAAAACGCAATTTCAAGCAACATCGCTGAAGTTGCCGACAATCCTACACTCTCCCTTATTCAGGATAAAACCTTCGATGAACTCAAAGCAATTCCTTCTCTAAAAGGTTATACCGACATGCTCGAGTATTACCTCAAAGAATATCAACGCTTTGCTGGTTCTGGCGGCATCGCAGGTTTCGCTCTCGTCGGTGATATCGGTAACCGTAATGGTGGCGTTTGCTCAAACCTCAAAGCTTGCACTGGTACCTGCTTTAAAGATGCTTATGATAATACCGGTCATGCCGCTACTAACGAATCCGGTTGCTTCGATTGTATGGCAAAAGACTCCACCGATAGAGATACGGGTTGGTTTGATAGCGCAACCGCAAAAGATGGTGCTAACTACGGTTTATCTTATATCCATCTCGCACGATTCCTCAGCACTTATAGTTCCGATGGTAAGTCTGATGATGGTAAAGAAGGAAAAGAAGGTGGTTTCGCCAGTATTTGTAGTAAAAACTTCGATACTACCATTAACTCCATCTTTGAAGACGTTTCCGGTCGTGTCGCTTCACACACACTCTGGGGTTACCCAATTTCTCCGACAATTCGTGTCGCTATCATTCAAAAGGG
>JAZRWV010000229.1:0-3631 GCA_045599925.1 Myxococcota bacterium | reverse complement strand
GATGCAGAATCCCCTTATGCGCCGGGATATATTATCGCCCCCATGGCGATTTTATCCATTCTGAATCAAACCGCTGCTCTCGTTTATTCCCCCACCATTGAGATTCTTAGCGCATTAAGATTCAACTCACTGCAGTCAGCTCCAGTCTGGATAAGTTCTTTTTCGCACTTCATCTCTGATGGTGACAACAGAATCTGGCTTGCTGATAACAGTACACTCAATATTCTCGAAATTGATGACAACGGAAATCTGCTCCATTCCTATGTTTCTAATTTCTTCCGAAAAAATGGCGATTTCGGAATGCCATGTACTCGTGAAACACTGGATTTACCGGAAATCCAGATGATTTCGGCTGCCAATGATAATTTGCTTCTGTTTTCGTCAGAGACAAACTATGTTCTTCAATGGAATAAAACCAGAGATGAAGTCAATGAACTGCAGGTCAAAGGCTGGTCCAGGCCTTCTGTCCTGTCTCAAAGCGAATTTTCAAACACACTCGCGTTTGAATATATTGAGCATTGGACAGCCAAAGGCGATATCGAAGTCAGCATTTATCGTGAAGATGACAGACAATACATCTATGTGGCCAATCTCTCGGCAAAAACACTAAAATTCGATGGAAATAAAATTCCATATCGAAAAATGATTCGTATTTCCGGCACAGGACCTCAGGAAATTGCTGACGGCATTCTCTGTCAGCAAACCTATTCAAATGATATTACAGCCGCTGCCATTGATAATTCCGGTCACCTCATCATTGCACGCCCGGGAGAAATCTTCACGACTTCTGATTATGGTGTCTGGAAATCCCTTTCTGCTACATGCCCTCTTCCTGAAAATTCGACACAAATTCAAGACCTGGTCGTCATCGGAAATCCCGATAACTACATCTTTGCAGCCAAAATTGGTGATGCCTATCATGCCTGCAGTCAAAAGCAGACTTCTCTCAAGGGAACAGTTCTGGATTCTACGTGGAAAACAGTCGATATTGAACACGTTGCGTCCTGCGATTCCTCTCTGATTGCTTATGTGAACAATCAGCAGCTCTGCTTGGAAAATATCAACAACCACAACCATCAGTGTTTATCCCTTCCAAATCACCTTGATATTCATTCCCTGACCTGTGATGAAACCTCAGTATATTTATCCGGAATACAGGATGACGCATCCTTAATCTGGTTTGCCCCACTGAACGAATTCAACCATCTCCAGATATGGGGCGGTCAGGGGGATGGTCTCCCATGGCAGGTTTCTATCCAGAAAGCTTTGCTGGGAGAAAAGCTTGGAGGAATGAGTACAGACGGCATTCCCAACCTCTATTTTTGGATGAAAGACACCTGCACTATTTGGAAACTTCCCGTTTATAAAAACACAGAATTTAAAGGTGAGACCTTAGTTTCCAAAATCTTTACGAATCAAATGCTTTGCGAGGCCGATGCATTTGCAGCCTCATTTGACAGCACACTGGCGTTTATCCATCAAAACACGCTGTATCGTATTGAAGATGGCGATGTGGAAGCCCTTGGTGATGTTGAAGGTGACGTCATCGAAATGATCTCGATGGGATATGGATTTGTCATCATGACAACCAAAGGTCTTTACACTTGGGAAAGTGGCAGGCTCATCCATAAAGCCGACAGTTCTATTGCGGTAGATGGCGAAAACATTCATTACGCCGTTCAAGGTAATGTCCACCCGAGAATGATGCAGTCGCCCGGAGAAAATGCCGTACTAATTCCAGTTTTTGAGGGCGACAGAATCATAAAAATCGCGTTATAAGAGTTGCTGTATGCCGAAGGCATAGGCAACAAACGCGAAGCGTATGGCCGAAGGCCATAGCGAAGCTTTAAAGCATGGTGTGCCGTATGCATCAGGCATAGGCACACCGGCTTTGCGTATGGCTTTAGCCAAAGCAAAACCCTAAAAAAAGGTCAAACCATGATTAAACTCGAAAAGCTCAAGAAAAAAGCTGACTATTATAAATCTGCACTCAAATCCCTTCAGGAATATGGCGGAAATGCTGAACTTGTTCGCGGCGCAACCCGCATTGTCCTCAGAAAACCCAGTGATGCCTTCCGCAAACTTCGCTGGAAAGCCATTTCTGCCGGTTCTTGCGTCGATCGCGTCATCCTCGACTTCGAAAAATTCAAACTCGCCGTTGATGCGCATGACGAAGGCATTGCTGCTGAACTCGCACTCGATCACATGCATGAACCGTTTGGCACAAAGATTCTTCTGAGCATTCTCAAAGATGATATGACTGTCGTCGAACTCGGCGCCAACATCGGCTATTACACGATGCAGGAATCCTGTCAGCAAAACCTGAAACGCATCATCGCCATTGAACCCAATCCCGTCAGCTTCGAGTTTTTGAGTGAAAATGTCCGCATGAATCATTGCGAACATGTCGATCTTTTTAACGTCGGCATCAGCGATGTCGATGGCAATCTGCCTTTCTATATCTCAAAACATTCGAACATCTGCAGCATTGGAGCCCGCGAAGATTACGAACGAAAAATCGATGTTCCCGTACTCAGACTCGACACGCTCGTTGAACGCGAGAACGTTGAATCCGTCGATATGATTCGCATGGATATTGAAGGTCACGAAATCTGTGCACTTCGCGGCATGATGGAAACACTGAAAGCCAACAAACCATGGATTTGCATGGAATATCATGCACCCATGATTTCCGCAGAAGATCGCGAATTCTTTATTTCTACGCTCGAATCCCTCGACTACGATCTCAAATGCTTTACCTTTAGATGGAGTGATTATCCCATCTTTGGACGCAATATCGTCGACAGAAACTCCGTCATTAAAACCGGCAATCTCCGCACGGTTCTCGAGTCAATCACCAAACAGGTGCTGTTGCTTTTCATCGCCCCGCGCTCCACAGAATTTGAAATTCCCGCACTATGAGTGAAGTTTTGCAATCCTGGCTTCATGATGATTCGCCGACAAAACAAAAAATCGTGCGAATCATCTTTTTTTTAACGTCATTTTCATGGACGTTAAATCCACTCCAGGATTACATGGGCGAGTCTACACCTATCGAAAAATTAGTCACACGCATGATTCCGATGCTCATTGTGGCGGCTTATTGCGTGACGTGTGAACATCGCCACTTTCTCAATCGCATATTCAGACCCGGTTTATGGCCGTTGTTGTGGTATGTCGTCTTTGCTGTTTTCTGCGGCATCGGAGGCATTCAGCCGGCCTTGTGTGCCTGGAAAGGCGCTGAAATCATCATTGCCGTCATGTATATGTGTGTGTCATGCCGCGATTCAGATTCGACCCAAAAAGAGCTCTTTGCATTCTTAAAATGCTACGAAATCCTGCTCTGGGTAACAGTCGTTCTCGCCATCATCAATCCGGCTCTAGGATTCCGAAATTCGGCTTCTATCATTCCCTGGATTCAGGGATATCTGCCGATTCTAAACCCCAATGCCATTGGATTTATTTCCGTTCTGTGTCTGGCAAGACTGTTGTTTTTTCCTGCGAAATATAAACCCGTCCGAATTCTGCTGATTTCCGGAACTTTGTTATGTTCTCAGTCTAGAACTTCGTATGCCGTAACATTAGTCATTCTCCTTATTTTTATTATCAATGGATTGAGAAACAAGCAGTT
>JAZRWV010000228.1:0-3226 GCA_045599925.1 Myxococcota bacterium | reverse complement strand
ACATGGCTACGATCCGACTTCTTTAGGCGCGGCGAAACAAATCATATCATATTATCCGAAACACCAATGATGTCGTTAAAATTGACGATATCCGTAACTGGATACGGGAAGGGAATCGATGTCACGCGTTCTTTGCTGCCGGATTTTTCGATGTCGTACAAAATTGGAAGGGGATCCCCCACGTGAAGCGTGTTTTCAGGATCAAAATGTACTTTGATTTGATGAATCAGATCATACGGCGAACTGTCGTCCGGCGGATTAAACTTATAGCGAATGGAAAATGTCGTCACGCCGTGATACGCACATATCGTGCATTCTCTCTTAGGTGGCTTTAACACCATTTTTTCAATATCATTGGGGTTGGCCGATTCATATTGAATGTCGATGATTGTCGCAATGGTTTTGCGGCCATTGCTGATGAGTTTATGCATCTTGGCTGATTGCATCTGACTTTTATTCAGATCGGATTCCGTTGGAAATACATGGCTTCCTAAAAAATGCGAACGCATGAGAAGGCCGTTCTGCACGCCATCTGGAATCTTACTTTTGTTGTTAACCATAAAGATGGCGATAAGAATAACCCAGCCGATCGGGGATAGAAAAAGACCCGCTACCAAAAAAATAATTGACACAAGAAAGGTTATAAAGTCCGCACTTGCAATGCCTATGACTAGACTTATAAACAGAATGAGGCCAAACAGGACGGCAAAGGCTTTCGGCCATATCGACTTATTTGACCCGCGAATTAATTTTTCATTGCTGAGCAATTCTTTGAGTGAAATTCTGTGTTTTTGCAGCTGCGCATATTGATAAATATCTGGAAGGTTGCGTGGTGTTGTATCGGGAACGTGCTGCCATATTTCGAGATTGCCTGCTTCACCGAGTTTGTAAACCTGTTCGAGCTGATTGTTGAACTTACTGGATTCCCAAATTGCCCGGTTTTCCTGTTCGCGTTGGGTTTTATCGATAAATTCTTCGTATCGGCTTTCGATAAATGCTTGAAGTGTGCGTCGCAAATAGTCGTAGTCGCACTGTCTTGAGGCTGTGTTGGGATCGAGCATCGATCCGATGAGTGAAAGCAGGGGAATCGGCATCGATTGCATGTGGGGTTCGAAGACGAGGTGGAAGTCTTTGATCTGCATATCAGCCGGGGAAACACCGGTAATGAGATGAACCGCCAATGCACCGAGTGAATAGATGTCACTTGCCGGCACTGGTTTTCCCATCAGCTGTTCCGGCGGCATATAGCCAAACGTTCCCGCAACAGTCGAGCCGCCGCTCTGAACCTGCGGGTTTGCAACTGCCCCAAAGTCGATAATATAGATGTCAAAATCATCTCCCTGTTTCGGGTTTAGAATGATGTTCGAGGGCTTGAGGTCGCGGTGAATAATTGCCGGATTATGATTGTGCAACTGTTCCAGAATGTCGATAATCTGAATCAACATCTCATAGATTCGCGTCAAACTGAAGCGATATCCGGCTTTGAGCATGTCATCCAGTGAATGGCCGTGGACGTATTCCTGAACGATATAGGCCGAGGGATGCTCGATATCCAGGAATTCCAGAGATTCGTAAAACTTCGCAACTCCATGAATGTTCAGTGTCGCCAGAACCCTGGATTCTCGCTGAAATAATTCGTATTCTTTCCAGTTGGAAACGGAGTCGATGCGAAGTTCCTTGAGCGCGACTTCGAGATTATCCTGTTTTCGTCGGGCCAGATAGACATGTCCCTGTGCCCCTTGTCCGAGCTGACGAATAAAGGTGTATTTGTCGGCTAGATAATCCGGTGTCGGAATTTGAGGCGTATCGGTTGTTTCTTCGGGAAGAAACTCTCCTTTGGCATATGTTTCCTGATAATCGGAGTAACCGGTTTCAAGTGGTTGAGCATTTATATTGAGCTGTTGCGATTCCATGAGTTTTCGATGATGTTAAGGATGGAATAAATGCTGGTGAACGGGGAGGAAGCAAAACTCCTAGTTCCATTGAGAATGTGTCTGTGCAGTCGGTTGTTCCGCTTTGGAGGGGCCGGCATTGAGATCGATCGATTCTAGGTAGTTGTATCTCGGATTGGCCGGATTAAATGCAACTGAGCATGGAAGCGGCAGCATGGTGTTGTTGATATTATGGTATTCCGGTGGCATCCATTTCATTGGATATATGCCTGTATAGAGCAGTTCGCCGTTTACGGTCTGAATGGCAAATGTGTATTCGCAATGCTGATTGGCTGAAATGAACCGAAGCACGCCGGGAATCGTTTTCCAGTTGTGTTTTGCAATATAATTCTTGCTGATATCAAGCGAGCTCTGAGCTTCTTTCCACAAATTGAGAAGTCTGTTTCGATGCTCTTTTTCTTCGTTTGAAATTTCTTTTTGCAGGTGAAGTTCCTCGAGGTGTTCCAGAGTTTCCAATAATGCACCGGCACTTTGCAGTCGTTTTCCCGGCTCCGGTTCGAGCAGCTTTGCGAGCAGAGCCCGCATCGATTCCGAGGTCAGCGGGGCATATTTGTCGATGGCCTCTTCGTATTTCAGCTTAAAGACATCGGATTCCATGTTGACTGGCGAAACGCCGGTCAGCATGTGAAGGGCAGTGGCTCCAACGGCATAAAGATCTGAAATCGTCGTGCATTCGCCGAGCATCTGTTCCGGCGGCATATAGCCATATGTGCCTGCAACAGTGGAACCGCCCGATTTGTGCTGCGGATTCGCCACTGCACCAAAGTCGATGAGGTAGACCAGGCCGTCCTGTTCTTCAATTTCTTCGAGCTTGCACAGAATGTTCGACGGCTTGATGTCGCGATGAATAATCGGTGGAACATAAGCCGTATGCAGTGAATAAAGAATCATCCCAAGCTGTTTGAGCATGAAAATGGTTTCACCTTCGGTGAATGTCCGGCCTTTGTCGAGGTGGCTCTGAAGCGACGGCGCATCAACATATTCCTGAATGATAAAGCATTCCCCCCCGGCTGTATTCGAGACAATGCTTTTATAAAATCTCGGAACGCCGACGACCTGAATACTTGCCAGAACTTCAGCTTCACGCTTGAACAGCTCAAAACTCTTGAGGTTTTCGCTTTGCGCAAATTTGAGCGACTTGATGGCAACCAGATTTCCTTTGACAATGTTTCGCGCAATATAGGTTTTGCCCATCGCGCCTTCGCCCAGTTCCTTCAGATATCGGAATTCTGTGGACAAAATATCCGGAGTGACGAGTTCAGGCGGATTTGGCT
>JAZRWV010000227.1:0-4684 GCA_045599925.1 Myxococcota bacterium | reverse complement strand
ATGGTGAAGCTCTCTGAGGCATCATTTTCTCCCCAAAAAAGGAAAGACAAAATGTCTTTCACTATAAATGATTACCTCAAAAATTAATTGTGACACCTGACATGTCGATTTTTTTAATTTTTTTGAACAGCCACCCATCGATATTCCCCATCCATTACTTAAGAATTGATATCATATTGCTTCAGTTTTAAGCATATGAGTAACAATAAGTATTGCCAGGCGTATTTGCAGCCCAATGGCTGCAAATAGACCGGCAGAGCGAAGCGTATTGCCACTTCAGTGGCAATAGCTCGCTTTTCAAAAAATACATCATTGCCAATGGCAATTCGGTGCATACTCTAAACATCTGCGCCATCGCGCATCATCTCTTATATTTCAGTCATCTTTCATTCGGAGGTATCCCATGACAAAATCACCAAACGACAATGATGTGCGTCAAGTCGTCGACATCCTCGAAAAAATCCTCGCTAAAAATGAATCCATCATCTCCGTATGTAATCGTTCAAAAGCGATTGCAGCACGCTGTTCCAAACCGGAAAAACAGCTCCAAAGAACTGCAAATCTCGTCATTATGCACTACTCTAATCTGTGCGCTCTCGGTGGCGGCGCAAGTGCCATTCCTGGCATCATTCCCGGGCTCGGGCTGGTTTATTCCCTGATTGGTTCCTCTGCCATTGACGCATTCCTTGCCCTGAAATTCGAACTTGAAATGAGTCTTGCACTGGCTCATACAGCCGGGTTTGACATCTCTGACCCTCGCGAACGAAAACTCGCTTTTATCCTCGCATGCGCTGCTCTTGAAGATGCATATGATGCTGACAAAAATCCAAAACTTTCCAACGTCATTGACATCGCAATGAACGAATACTCCACAAGAGAACTCAGCAAAACACTCATCAAAGCCATTGCAAGGGTACTCGTCCTCATCAATGCCAAAAAACTCACCAGATTCTTTCCGGTCATCGGTATGGGAATTGAAGCATCAGTCAACAAGATCATGAGCACACGCCTTGGAAATGAATGCTGGAAGGCATATAAGCTGAGAAAAAGTGCTGAAACCTCTGGCTCGGCTGTGGTTATTCCAGAATCCAGCAGCCCCGACTCAAAGTTAACTGTTCATACTGATGATAACTCAGCCAAACCGAGTGACGACGTCGAATAATCTACTCTCCCCTCTCAATTATGTGGAATAAAAAAGCGGCCAATTTGGCCGCTTTTTTGTCTCCATTGGAATGCCCCAGTCCAAAAGTTGGAATTCTGCGCAATTATCATTTAGAATATGATGTTTTACGGGAGATATTATTCCTTCCCTTTTTCTTTCACCCTCTGAGAATCTGCTATGAACACCAGGTTAATTAATATAACGATAATCATGGCTTGCCTTGTCTTCGCAGGATGCGTCGATACCTTATCAAATGATGAAAAATATCACGAGTGTCTGGATTCAGAGAGCCCCTACTTCTGCACAGACAAACAAGTCTGCTGCCAGGGGGAATGTACACCCATTTCAGAAGAAAACTGTGGTGCATGCGGAAAATCCTGCAAATACGCAGAATCATGTCTTCTGTTACCCTCAAACGAATGGGGATGTGCATGCACAGCAACTGGTCAAATCTGTTCCGGAGCCTGCTGTCCCACAGGCTGTTTCGATTTAAGCAACAATGCACAAAATTGCGGCGTATGTGGAAATGCCTGTCAAAACGGACAAATCTGCAACAACGGCATTTGCTCCTGTCCCTCAACGCTTACACTTTGCAGAACCGCCTGTGTCGATTTACAAAATGATGCAAAATACTGCGGCGACTGCAACAATGCATGCGTCGATGCTTCCGACATCAGCCTGAATCTTGAATTCAGCCAGTGCAAAGCAGGAAAATGTGATTATAAATGCGCCAACGGTTTTAGAAATAATGATGGCAATATTTTAAATGGCTGCGAGTCCCCGTCAGAATATTGTGGCAACAACCAAGTTGAGGGATTAGAGGAATGCGACGGATACAATTTTGACGGAAAAACATGCCAAAGTGTTAAAGGTGCCGATTGGGTTGGACAATTAATATGTAATGATTGCGTCCTTGATACAAGCAGCTGTAGAAAATCCGATGGCCTTCAGCAATGTTCAAACAACATCACGGAAGACACCGAAATCTGTGACGGTACAGATATCAATGGAGCAACATGCGAAAGTGTCATGGGTGCAGGATATTCAGGCACTCTGAAGTGCAAATCCGATTGCTCCGGTTTCGATACAACAGAATGCACCAAATCAAATACATCCAACTGCAATAACGGATCACTTGATATTGGCGAAGCTTGCGACGGCACAAAATTTAAAGACAATAAATCCACTTGCCAAAGCTACGATGACAAATACGTCTCCGGAAACCTCAAGTGCACAACCTCCTGCTCCATCGATATTTCTGAGTGTGCGGAATGCAACGAAAATGATGTCAAGTGCGATGGCACAACACTCAAAACATGCACAAACAAGTCGTGGAATACACAAAAATGCACTGGAACTACGCCAAAATGCAGTGAATCCGGAAAGAAATGTGTCGAGTGCCTGAACAATACAGACTGTACCTCTCAAAACTGCAACACCTCAACCGGCACCTGCCAGTCCGTTACTGCAACATGGACGACCATTCTTGAAAACAATGGTCCATTTGGCCCTCCTTCAACCTCGACAAATCCAGGTTATGTCGACAAACCCAATACTCTTAAAACAAAAGGAAATTCCAACAATGGCCTGAATATTGGTCCTTGGCCAACCAGCAATACTCCTGACTTTACACAAACATACATCGTCTATGATTTATCAAGCCAACTTTCCAAACTGACTGGAAAATCTATGATTGGTGTCACATTTGACTTCAACATAAACAAAGCCGTTGGCCCCAAATACATAGCCATTGCATTTTTCTGCGATGGAAAACTTCTTGGCACTCAATGCGATAATATTGCAACAGCAACTGCACTGGCAACCATCCCGCGTTGTGAAGTTTCTTACACCCATTGCTCATCCAACCTTGAAATTCGTGTCGTCGGCTATGAAACCCAGACTTCCGGGGCTGGAACTCTTCGATTCATTCCTCCATTTAAATTTGAAGCAAAATAACTCCCAAACCACTCCGAAATTAAGCCACGCCAGCACCCAGACGTGGCTTTTCTTGTTCTTCATTCGATGTTTGTTGAATTTTATGCATTATCACAGCATACCCTGTTTAAAATTTGAATAAAATTCGTATTAGAATTTTAATTTCAACCACACCATTCATCATTTCATGCTCAAATCTTAACGCAATTCCTTATGTATAATCACCTTTTTTTGTTTTCTATTTCTAATTAAAAAACTATCACTTTTGAATAAAATTCAAATTCGATACAATTTCCATTTGACAGATGATCACTTTTTTTTATAGGGAGAATCCTGGAAACTGTGATTCGTAAACTCATCGCAAATCCGCACAGATCTTTAACATTTTATTTCTTTTCTGTTATTTTTTGTCATATATTTGATTAAATTTGATACAAAATATAAACTAAGATACTTTTCATTCAACAACTCAACTGTGTAACACATGACATAAGCATCCTTGCTGGAGGACACATGATGAACGAGAAAAAAACAACGATTATGCTCGTCGAAGATGATGAAAAACTCGCCGAAGCAACCAAAGAATACCTCGAACGAAACAACTTTGAAGTGTCAGTCGAATATCGTGGTGATCTGGCTGTGGATCGCATCCTGAAAGAAAAACCAGATTTCGTCATTCTCGACTACATGCTTCCTTATAAGGACGGAAAAAGCATTTGTCGCGAAATCCGACCTCAATTCAACAATCCAATCATCATCGTGACTGCACACGAAGATGAAGTCGATGAAATTGTTACACTCGAAATTGGCGTCGATGATTACCTCATCAAGCCCATCAAACCCCGCAATCTCCTTGCACGAATCACAAATCTTCTCAATCGTTACAAACGTATTGCCGCTGAAGCCACATCCGAATCCACTGTTCAAAAAGAACAACAGCAGGGCTCTCTGCAAATCAACGTGCAAAAAAGACTGGCTATTGTCGATGGTAAAGTTGTCAACCTGACGAGTTGTGAATTCGATCTGCTCAGCTATTTCTTTGCAAATCAGGGCGTGATCCTCACTCGAGAAGAAATTTATCGCCAAATGAGAGAAAGTGAGTGGGATGGCGTTGACCGAAGTATCGATCTCAGAGTTTCAAGACTTCGCAGTAAAATTGATGATAATGGCAAATCTCCAAGATTTATCAAGAGTATTCGTGGTACGGGATACATGCTCGTCAGCCAAAATTAGTTTTTCAGCGGAGCCTTGTCTCCGCTTTTTTTTTAAGTGATCGTGCAATGCCTGAGCATTCAGACTCCAAATCAATCAAACGCAAACCTACCATCAGTCTCTTTGCTAAAACCTTAATCGCTATCATCATTGCATTTGTTTTGACCTTCTTTTGCGTCATTAAACTCATGCAACCGATTTTACTCGAAGAGGGATTTCTGGCTCATGTCAATATTGAGCTTTTGCAGGAAATGCTCAATACAACTTTAAATGGAAAAAACTCTGAAGAAATCATCGAGTTTCTAAAAAGCCGACAGGATGATTTTCTCAATGAAGCTCAAATTGCTTCCAAAGAAGAACTGCTCAGTCCAAATG
>JAZRWV010000226.1:0-8539 GCA_045599925.1 Myxococcota bacterium | reverse complement strand
GTTTTAGAAACCTCGCGGTTGATGCAAACGACAGAAGGATCGCGAAGATATTCAGCCTGAAGCCCTTCTCGAACCAGCACTTCGAGTTCATCACATCTTTTTCCTACGACCTCAATTTCACCCAATGTAGGAAAAGATATAGTTCCTCTGGGGGATACTTCATACTCACCGCTGAGCTCAGGCTGTCCGAAAACTCGGATTTCCAGCCTATCCCAGGGCATAAACTTTCCAAGTTCAGCACTCGTCGGGCAAGTGCTCAGACGACTCTGCCAGTCAGATGTTGCCGGAGGAGAACACGCAGATAAACAAGCCAGTGCAAAGAATGCAAAAATCCACCGAACACATACGAACTGGCTTGTTTCTCTAAATTTCATCGACTTACTCCTAATATTCGTAAGCGAAATTGAGAGTCACCATCTGTTTGAAATAATCCGCCCCAGAAGTATTGCTCATGTTGTAACGGAGGCGATATTCGAGCCCCAGTTTTACGCCTGGGATGAAGTGGTAGTAAATTTTAGCCTGTCCGGAAAGCAGATAATCGCTTCGTTCAGCCTGTTCAAGGGACTTAAACTCGAAGGCACCAAATCCCACATCCAGGTTTGTCATCAGATGATCGAACCAGAGAGCTTCGAAGCCGAAGTCAACTCGATGAAGCTTGTAATAATCGCCATAAACAATGTTATCAAAGTCCTTTCTGTATTCGAGGAACAGACCGACATTATCAGTAAAGTCGTAACGCAGACGAGCATTCATGATGAACATGTGCTCTTTATTGCCATTTTCGTAATTCTCGTAAGCGTACCCGAGTCCAAGAATATAAGAAAGTCTGGAGAGCAGGAGCCCCTGCAGGCTATAAGTGATACGAATGGGAAATGAGGAATAATTAGAGGTATCTGTTCCCATTGCATTATCGACAACGACTCGCTCATCCTCTAAATAAGTGATAGCTCTGAAATCGATATTGAGAGCCATACTTGACTGAGGCAGAAAATTCCAGCGAGTGACTGAATCGACACTATTAACGATGTAAGAAGCGTCTGCCCTGTCCGAATAGAAGTGTCCGGTAAACTGATATCCTATGCGCTGGGAGAATACGGCACCACCAGAAGGCTGGATATAGAATCCGACACCGGCTTTTAGCTGATGATTTTTGAAGTCTTTTCGAAGGTTGTCATCTTCCGGTTCATCGGAAAAAGTGTAGGAAACAGAAGGCGTGAACCGAAACATGTTTTTCTTAAACAGATCGGCCTTCGAGCTGATATCCACAACCGGACCGCCATTGGGATCTGCATCACCGATACCCCAAAACTGGCGCCAGTTAAAAGACACCGCATTTGTCCAATCGTGTTTAATGACATCAGCCAGGTGGGTGTTGAAGTGAACCCCCAAGTCGATGAGCCCATCACTGTTTTCATCTGCACCACGCCCATCATACGCTATGGCAACATTAGCCCCCGGATGCATTACGAAATTGCCAACCTGAATTCCATTGGACTCAGGTTCTTTGGGCTTTGCTTGTGCGACATTGCTACATAACGCGGCCATCAGCAATGCCACCAGGCCTATTTTGAGAATTTCTTTCTCCATGCGAATATTTCATTGCACCTAAAGTGCAATATTTCCAGTTTGATTCAAGTCCATTACAAGTAAGCAGAAGCATCGATATCCAGTTCACTGCCTGACTCCACGGATTTGCCGAGGGCGTCAGCCTTACTGGGTTCAAAAAATTCCTCGCCGCCAAGGCAAGGTTCTACGCTACAGGAGCGTGTGGACTCTGAAACGGTTGTTCCAGAAATGCCCAAATTTCCAGAAGCAGTTTCAGCCAGGCGTTCTAAAATTTCTTTTCCTTTACTTACGGCCATTTGAATAATTTTGTAGTGATGTTCCTGAGCTTCGACATCATTACGGGCGACGGCATCTTTCAGATTGATTGTACCATTCTGAATGACGCTCAGATAACCACGGGCATTGACGAGCAGGGAGTTAAGGTAATCGATACGCGTAACATCTGACTCCAATTGAGCATTTGTCAGAGCTGTCTGAACCTCTTTCACAACATTCTCAAGTATCTCAATACCATTCTCAGCTTCTCTAATCATGGCTGCACCAGACTGCTGTTCGACATCCGCCTCTTGTGCGAAACATGGAAAACTTAATGGTGCTAATGACAATACAATAACTAAAGCGGCTTTTTTCATATCGCAGCTCCCGAACGTGTCAACTGTACAACGACTCCAGGTTTTGATTATATTCCCCAAAACAACATTCTTCAAGATTACTTCAACAGTTTTCTTTTCGACTCCTATGACACCTTCTATAGCAGTCAGCCATCGGGGCAACTCCCCTTAAAGGCAAGAGACCACTGCACCCACACAGTTCTATTTTCAGGATTCGTCTTAAATGGCTGTTGAAATTCTCCTTCCTTGCTGATGATGATTTCGCTGTCACTCATAAAACGTTCATCGGCGAGTACAAAATACACATCGATACTTTTACCGTCCTGAATGACATTGCCGTATCCCGACAACATTGAGCACGGTCTTATCTGATACATGATGCGATCCCGATTGCCTGGCTCAATGACGCGAGGTTCTGTCGCAATAATGCGATACTCACCTGCCGGACGAAGATCAATGATGACGCGATGATAAAGAGCCTGGTCTTCATTCTCATCATCAAATGCCGACAGTATCATTTTCATCACTGCATCATCATTGAGTTCAAGTTCCACCACACCAAGACTCGGACTCACAGCATCGGTATTGATCGCAGGAAGTGCGTTCTCCTCTTCCTCAATCGGAGCCACATATAAACATCCTGCCATCAGAAATCCCAAAAGACTTGACAAAAGTGTCATCTTTTTCATTTTTCATTCTGCTTTTCGAGATGACGGAATATCGTACGCGGATCGACGCCGAGATCCCGGGCGGTTTTCGAACGGTTCCCATGATTCAGCTCCAGTATTTCATTGATATACCGACGCTGAAAATCATCTTTCGCATCCGCAAGGCTCATCACGGGTTTGAGCACTTCCGGTATCAGATCGAGATCCTCAGGCATAAGTTGTGCCTTGTTGGATAGAATTAATGCTTTTTTGATTCTATTTTCCAGCTGTCTGACATTGCCAGGCCATCTGTAGCGACGAATTGCCATCATTGCTTCCTGAGACAATTTTTTAGGAGGCATATTGAATTCTTTTGCATATTTCTCGATCAGTCCTCGCGCTATCAGAAGCACATCATCCCCGCGTTCACAAAGAGATGGCAAATGAAGCGTTATAACGTTGAGACGATAAAACAGATCTTCACGGAATCGTCCCTCTTCAACCTCATGCTCAAGATCCTTGTTTGTTGCTGCAATGATGCGAATATCGACAGGTTCTACGGTATTGCTTCCGACTTTAATAACACACCGTTCCTGAATGACACGCAACAATTTGACCTGCAAATCCTGAGGCATTTCACCGATTTCATCTAGAAACAGCGTTCCGTGATTAGCCTGCTGGAACTTTCCGGCTTTCGTCTGAACAGCTCCGGTAAAAGCCCCTCGAACATGGCCAAACAACTCACTTTCCAACAGATTCGCAGGAATTGCCCCACAGTTTATCACAACAAACGGCCCCTTTCCCCGATTCGACTGACGGTGAAGTTCCTGGGCTATGAGTTCCTTTCCGGTCCCGGTTTCTCCTTCGATTAATACTGTGACATCTGTGGCCGCAACGCGGCGAACTGTATTAAAAACTTCCCGCATGGCAATACAATCACCAATGATGTTGCCAAATCGTAACTCATCGATCTTCGATTCCAGGTTTTTATTTTCAAATATCAGGTCATCAACCAGCATTGCATTGGCCAGTATCAGCGAAATCTGCGCCCCAAATACCCGCAATGCTTCCAGATGTTCCGTGTTAAACTGACTGACGATGTTGTCATTTCCAACATATATCAGGCCAATAATTACCCCTCGATCGATCAGAGGAAGACACATCACGCTGCAAAACCGCATATTAATAACGCTCTGTGAAGTATTAAAATTCGCATCATTGAGAGCATCACGAATGATAATCGGTTCGCGTGTTTCCAGAACATGATGAACAATCGAATCGGAAAACATGTCATCATCAATCGTTTCCTGATTGAAATTTCTCGACACCTGACTGTGAATCCTGCCATCCCGAATCAAAAGCAAAAAACCTCTGCCAGCACTTACAAGTCCAATCACATCATCGATAATATGGGTTAAAAGCGATTCCACACCATATTCCTGGGACAAATCCTCAGAAAGACGCTGCAGCTTCCGAAATGCTTCCGAAACAAGATCACTTTCACGTGCAGTCTGTGTCTGCTTCTTTTCCTCTGCATAAAGCTGAAACCTCGCATTCAGAGTTCCAATAATGATTTCATCTTTTTCCCCAAAGGGGGTTTTGCGTTTGATGCGTTTTCCATTGATAAAAATATCAGCTTTACGTGTGGCTGGCTCTATTTCATATCCATCCGATTCCAGATAAATAATGCCGTGTGTCGGTTCTATCCCGGCTTCTGTACAGATAATATCGTTGTCATCCGAAGAACCGATGGTCGATATTTTTTTGTAGAGTTCGTGTGAGCGTGTATCACGAACGAGATGATCTATTGAGAGATATGGCATTTTTGTTTTTCCTGGAAAGAGGCAGTTCAATCTGCCCAATGACTTTATGATTATTTCGAATGATCGGCTTTATTTTTTTTGTACTCAAAACTGTCCTAGAGCATAGCCAAAGCAGTCTGAACATCCCCCCACACTCTAGCTTTAAGATTTGCATTGCGAATCATCTCCAGTGGATGATGAGTTGCAATGGCTGGAATGCCTTCAAATTTCTGAACTTTCCCCCGAACCTGGCTGATCAGTTCGTCTCCGCCGAACATTGCGTGATAAGCCATTTCCCCCCAAATGATAATGACCCTGGGCTTCACAATCCTAACTTCCTGTCTCAAAAAAGAGAGACATTTTCCGGCTATTATCATTCTTTCAGTTTTGGGCGGAATGCACGCACACTTTATGACATTTGTCATATAGATGCGTTCCGGCCTTGCCTCCGCAGTTCGTGCTTCCATTGCGGCAACAATATTGTCGAGCAAAACAGCTGCCGAATCGGTCATCATTCGTCCCGCATCCAGTTCTGCAGGATTTCCCCCGGCAGCGACGAACATCATGGATGCATCCAGCGGTCCCATACTCCAGAATAGACGTTTTTGAGCCCCCAACGGACACATCCTGCAGGCAGCGGCACGAGCTCTCAAAACATCAAGTGCAGACTGACGTTCAAACAGCGAATCTGCGCCTGACGCCGACTGCGAGTGACTCAACGCCACAAATGAGGCCAAACTTCGGATTCCTGCAGAAGCACCAGCAGGCCTTTTCGGCTCGGCAATTGCAGGCATTTGTGTTTGCTGAACTGATACAGCAGCATGAGAAACTGAAGATACTGACGGCGTGTTTGCAGATTGTACCTGCAAACATTCCCGATAATTTCCCCAGTCAGGCTCGTCCAGTGGCCCCCCCGAAGCCTCAAGCTCGTTTTGAGCCTGTATCCAGGTCGACAGTTCATTCCCCGCTTCCATCAGCAAAAATGCTATCAGGGCTCTGCGCTGCTCGTTATCAGTTTCTGTCAGATCCATGAATGATGCTCCGAATTTCGGGTTAACTGACGAGCAATATTCTTTTCAAGTGCTTCATTTGTTCCGCCGCCAATGCTCAAAAGAACGGCATCTCGATGAAGCCGTTCAACCGGATAGGCACAACTGTATCCGTTGGCTCCAAGCACCTGAATGGAATCTCGACTGATTTCTTCCGCCGATACTGCACAGAAAAGCTTTGTCGCATCCGCCAGAACGGATGCCCTTTCCGCCCCATCCAGCAACGATTTTACAGCTTCATAAAGCATAGACTCCATGGCACAGAATTTTGCATAACTTCCAGACAGTTTATGCTGAATCTGACCAAATTCAGAAAGAACTTTGCCGAAAGCCTGTCGCTGTGATGCATATTTCTGCATTTCCTTCATACAGGTTCTTGCAATGCCACACGACTGTGCAGCCAGCCCCAGCCGCTCAACAGCAAGATTCCTAATCATGGGTTTTAGTCCGTCATGAAGCTTTCCAACCAATGCATCGCGAGGAATCCAACAATCTTGAAATGTCAGAATGCCTGTAGGACTCGATCTCATTCCCATTTTCTCATCACAGGATTTGCGAGTCAGACCAGGACTTTCTGCTGAAACAACAAAAAGACTGATGTCCCGCCGTTCCTCACCAGTCCTTGCATAAACGAGAAATACGCGTCCAGTCGTACCGTTTGTAATCCACTGCTTGCACCCGTTGAGGACAAAACCATCCACAACCGGTGTCGCAACAGTTTTCATCCCCAACACATCTGTTCCAGCATTGGGCTCTGTCATCGCCATTCCGGAAATCCACTTATTTTTCAGAATGGCCTCATGACGGGCAGGCATCACCATTCCGGAAGCAGCCCAGGTCCAGTATAACTGATGAGCAAACAATAGTTCCTGCGAGAGATAGCTCATCGCAAATCCCGGATCACACTCGCTTAGTGCCTCAATCACAAGAATCGTGGCAGCCACGTCGAGTTCAGCCCCTCCAAAATAGGAGGGTAGGGTAACATTCATCACACCAAGTTCCGAGTCAAGACGGCGATACAATGACTCGTCAAATGTAGCACTTGCATCGCGTTCGGCAGCACCGGGAGCAAGATTTGCCCACGCCCATCCCCTGACTGATTCATGAAGTTCGCGATGAATTTCACTAATCTCACTGAGCAAAAACATCCATTTCTCCCGACTTTACTCTCTGATACTCGCCCTCAATCAATGTTCCCATCCGGCCAAGTGATGACTCTGCAAACATATCCCCAAGTTCAATCCGCAACACATTCTCATTCACACGGACTACCCTGACTGAAGCCAGTGTATCAAATTCCGAAGTTAACAATCCCGTATCTGTGGATGCTGTACCAGATGCCGTATAGACAAACTCGTTCTCATGGTAGCGCATGACGAAATTGAGCTTTTGCTCATTCATTTCGTACACTTCAAGCGTTCTCCCATTATCAGCACGATAAAAACCGCCAAATCTTCCAGGTATCTCAATAAGCATGGCCCATGAACTGCGCAGCTTTACCCACTCACTGCGATTCTGTATCGCCAGTGCATAGGCATCGCCGGCAGGAGTTCCGGACACAACAAGGGCATTAATATCTTTGCCACGCCCCTGGCGCTCCCAAAGCTGCTGAGCGTTTTTCAGCTGTACAAACCCCGACTCACTCAATACCTGTCGAGCTTCTGAAATCGCATTTTCCAATGCGGTTGTACTTTTCTCTGTCTGAACCGTACGATCGAGAATTGCCTGCCGCACTTCTGTTTGGAGTAGTTTCTCATCCGGTGAAAGCCTGGATTCATCAGAAACCTCATAAGCAATTTTTTCTTCATTGCTCATTCCAGAAACTGATTTTTTATCCCGGCATCCACCCATAAATACGGCACAGATCAATATGAAAGCGATAACCAGTGATCTGCGCATCTATCACTACCATTTTTTCATTGGAGGGCGTCTGAACTGACGCGTAACATCATTGTCTTCGCACTCACCAAAAAGAATTCCGGCTATTTCGATATTATCCTCATCTTCGTCGTAGTCGTGATGCGGCGGCAAAACGATATCTTTAGGCGGAACATATCCGCGCGACACATCTTCTGTCATTTCACGCTTCAGATGTTCATTCGGCATCGAATTTAGCGCAGATTCTGCATCTGTAGATGACATGAGAACAGCCCCGGATTCCCTCGTTTCGGCAGCAGAAACCGTACCACTTGCTCTTCGCCCATTCTCTGCGATGGAACGGGAATCTGAAACCTTGAACTGAGCTGTCGCTGCCGAATCATGCAAAATATCGGCTGCCAGATTCGAATTCATCAGATCAGGACGCTGAATCAGAGTCTTCTCATCGTCCTCATCATCACAATCTTCATCTTTAAAGACGGATTCCTTGTGCTGATTTCCCAACGTCTCAGCACCAACAGGCGGCGCGGTAAAGAGAAGTCCCGTTTCCGGAAGTTCGGCTTTCTCCTCGGATGACAGTTTGGAGACTTCACGCATCTCAACAGGAGACGCTTCTTCCTTGAACACCGGATTGTCATTGACTGTGGGATGTCCAACATCTTCGCCTTCCGGCGCGACGTGTTCCGACATAATGACAGTCTGCTTCATTTCAAGCTCGGATGTTTCTGTTTCCGACTTACCGGAACGAACTTTCCCCATCAAAGGAACCGTCGGCATACCGGCTGCAGAAGTTCTTCCGCCGCTGCCAATAGGCTTCGGCATACTTGTTCGGACTGTCGGTATTTTCTCCACAATCTCGCGAACAGAATGCATGCGAAGAGGCTGAGCAGGCTGCATCGAAACGGAAGGCATCGGTACACCACGCGACGGCATCGGAACCATTCCACCATGTCCGGACATCGGCATAGGCATGGTGACTGGAGCCA
>JAZRWV010000225.1:0-6134 GCA_045599925.1 Myxococcota bacterium | reverse complement strand
CAGGACTAGCGCTTTTTATGGCGATGGGATGGTATGAAACCATTTTGAGAATTGTGACAAGAGGTCAATCAGCCGAAGAAATCTCAACATTATCCGGACGAACGGACTACTGGGATTTTGCACTTCAAAATGTTTCATTGACCGGCAAGGGGCTTGCGTCCGGCTCTCGAAGTCTTATCCTTATTGGCGAGGATGTTTTTCATAAAGGAAGCGTCAACCTGCACAATTCCTATATCGAGGCATTGCTTGGCGGCGGCTATATCGGAGCCATTCCTTTTGCAGTACTGATTGTTATCAATATCATTCGACAAGGTGTAAATGTGCTGGTTAAACCCAGTATTTTTGAAGATTTTTTTCTTGTTTGTGCCGTCACTTTTGCTGCGCGAAGTATGACGAGCATCGTCCTCGCTGTTTTCTCTGCCGACTTCAACAATATGCTCATTTTTTGGTTCTGGCTCTATACGAGAAACATGCAGCCAGATGATGCACAACTATCAAAACCTCATTCCAGACCTAAACCTATGGTTTATGAAAAAACTTTAAAAGAACAGGCTTTGGAAAATGACCAAATGACTTGTCAAACCCTGCATTCGGTGTAAAAGAAGGCCGGTTTTTTTTAACCGAACTTCCAGGACTTGTTATGAGCAAAAAGCATACTTTTTCATCGGATTTCAACAATATTCCCAATAAACTCTGTCTTTTCAGAATCGTTATCATCATCGTTAGTGTCACATGTTTTCTATGTGGCCTTCCGGTTGTTGCGTCTTTTGTCGGACTTGTTGCCGGCATTACAGACAAACTCGACGGTATTATCGCACGCAAATACAACATGTGTACGGAACTTGGGTCGCTGCTCGACCAGATTTCCGACCTGCTGTTCAACTTTTTCGTCATCACGGCGGCAGTTGTGATGGGATGTTGGCCGATCTGGATCCTGTTTTTGTGGGGATTTCGCGATTTATCGGTGCTCTGTATGCGAGCATCAGCTGGACAACTTGGATTTGCGATCCATTCTTCACCGCTGGGGCGTATTGCAACATTCGAAATGTTTTGTGCCCAATTCTTTATGCCGCTTGATTGGGCTCTCAACAACCCTGACTACATGTTTGCAGACTTTGTTCAGGCGCATTTTCATCCATATTTCTGCATCGGAATGCACTGGTTTGCATTCATTGGCATCCTCGTCGGTATCGTAATGCAGTACATTACGGCAGCCAAATACATCAAAATATACGGCCAAAAATACGACGAAATTATGGCAAATGCTGAAGATAATTCGTAATCCATCACGATGGCTACCGCTTATCGATAATTCGTTTATGAATTGCGAATCCCAATTTACAAATTGCGAATTCATTCCATCTCTCTAACCCGGAATCTCAATACATGAAATGCCTACTCTATATTCCACCATTTGAATGTGAAGGTACTCGTTATTCAAACATCGCCGAAGTTCGGGTCGGTGGTTTGAATCTTTATCAGAGAGCCTGCAGATCGCTTCAAAAAGCTGGTTTTGATGAAATATTTCTCGCCAGACCAGGAACAATGGAGATTCGACCTGATCCTCTTGTCACCATTCCAATTCATCTGTTTGAATACAACATTCGCATCTATGAACTCGCAGATCCCCTTATGAATGCAATGGCTTTGGATGATACAGATTCATGCTGTCTTTTCGTCCTCGATGGGATGGTTTCACCGGAATGCTTCGGCATGCGCCCCAGAGGGGCTGATGTTCGCATTCGCGCAAACGCCGAAGATACAGGCATCTATTTCGTCACAGCCTCAAAATTCAAAGCAATTATGACAAGTGGTGACGTCCTCGCTGCTCTCGAAAGTGAAATCAATGAAACCTTCGATGCACCGGAAAAAACTGTCTATCATCGCATGTTAAGTGTGGATGATGTCAAAATTGCTCAAAATATTCTGACCAAATCCCTGCGAAAACCACTTGGTCGTGATGCAGATGGGCTCATTGCTTATGCCATCAACCGTCCTTGCTCACTACAAATCAGCAAACGCATAGCGAACTCTTTCATTACGCCCAATATGGTCACTGTTTTGGGACTGATTCTGGGGCTTGGCGCGGCTGCTTTGGTGTTCTTTGGAAAACCCATCCTCATGGTTATCGGCGTCATACTTTGGCAAATTTCTTCCATGGTTGACGGTATCGACGGTGAACTCGCCAGAATGCGCATGAGCCCCAGTCATAAAGGCGAATGGTTCGATACTGTCGCAGATGACATCACGAACATCACCTTTATGTTCGGCCTTGGACATGCCATCTATGTCCTCACTCAAAATCCCATTTATTTCTACATTTCAAGCGGTGTGTGTGTGCTCATGATCATCGCGGTTCTCTGGTTTTATCGTGAATTCGTTAAAATGGGAATTGCAAGTCACAACCACTTTGAATGGGGGTTTGAATCCGAAAATAAAGCCAATCAAAATAATGAACATCGCAGCTTCTTCAAGAAAATTGTGGAACTCATTGCCGGTGGGTTTGCATGGATTGCAAAACGCGATTTTTACACGTTCCTCATTATGTGTCTGGTTCTCGTGGCCCTCTACAAGCCTGCATATTACGTCATGCTTACGGGAGCTTCTTTTGTCGGTGTCGGAAGCATTTGTGCTCTCTCACTGCGAGCGATTAAAAAATCAAAAAAACAGAAAAACCTCGATAAAAGCGAGACTGTTCCCCACGCATTCAACAGTTCTGAATCCGAAAATAAAACCTCAGATTTGAATGATAATCAGGATGATTCTGTTTCCAAAACACAAACAGAGGTGTGAACAGAAAACACCTCATCCAAACAGGAGTATCATTTATCCAATTTTATTTTATATCGGATAGATGATGCCCCTCTTTGAAATCAGATAATTCAACACGAACACAACATAAATGTTGAAATATTTATGCTTTGCGATTAAACGCACTTACGCCTACATAATGGCACGGTTTCTGCCTGATTCTAGCAGTCGTTTTTTTGGGCGATTTTATTGGAAATTGGCGAAATAACTGGAGAATGAATAAATGGAAGATTATGCCAGACGATATCGTCTGATGTGCCCAGGGCCGGTCAATGTCTCGCAGCGCGTTTTAAATGCCATGACAGGCAGTGAAATTGGGCACCGGGAAGCTGAATTTTCTTCACTTCTGACAGCAATTCGTCGGAACTGTCTTGAGGTTATGAATCTTTCAACCGATCGCTATTCGATGGTTGTAATTACGGGATCCGGCTCTGCAGCCAACGAATCCGTTCTCTGCAGTGCTATAAAAACAGATGATTCAATTTTTTCCCTTGCAACTGGCGAATTTGGTCGAAGGCTTGGCGATATTTCTTCCATCTATAACCCTAATACCACGATTCATGCCCAGGATTGGGGGACACCTCTGGATTTGAACGCTGTTGAAAAATATCTCAGTTCTCACCACGTCGATTGGGTGACGATGGTTCACAATGAAACGAGCACTGGCGAACTTCAGCCGGTACGCGAAGTCGGTGCTTTGTGCAAAAAATATGGTGCTCGTCTTTTCGTCGATGCTGTCAGCAGCTTTATGGCAGATCCACTCAACCTTGATGAATGCAATATCACATTCATGAGTACATCTTCCGGTAAAGCAATTGGCATGGGACCTGGTCTTTCCCTTGTCGTCGGGCGTACCGAAGAATTCGAAAAACTATCCACATATCCCGTTCGCAATTATTATCTCAGCCTCGCCCGTCATTATTCATTCTTTGTCAATAAACAGCAAACGCCGAATACGCCTGCGATTTCGCTCTTTATTGCCATGAATGAAGCCTTCAAAATGATCATCGAAGAAGGCGTTCAGAATCGTTTTCAGTTCCAGGCTCTTAAAGCAAAAGCTTTCCGCGATGGACTTGCAAGGATTGGCCTCGAACTCATCCATCCCGATCACGTCTTATCGAATGCCGTTTCGACGATTTTACTCCCGAAACACGTCGAATTTGCGGATCTCCGCGAGGCTCTTCGCGAACGCGGCTTTATCGTTTATGGCGGAAAAGGTCCCCTCGCCGGCAAGATTTTCCAGGTTTCCACGATGGGACATGTTGACTGTCAGGATGTCAACGATTTACTCAATGCAATCCAGGAATCCATTGCCATTTGCAAACATTCCGCTGCCTGAGTTTTCTGATTTCTTTTAAATGACGGCCTATGCCCTGCGGGCATACGGCTCGTCTTTCGCCCCAACCCTGCGGATTGGGGCGGCTCGCCTATGCCAAATAGGCATATCGGTGTCTATTCCTCATGCTTTTGACAGTCCGCACAAATCCCCGTTATGACCATCTGCTTGTGCATCACTCTGAAATCCTCGGGAACCTCATAATGCGGCAACTTATATTCCGTCAGGCATTTCATCATCCCACACGACTCACATAATAAATGCGGATGACCTCCCGGACACGACGAAGAATCCTCATCATGACTGCAAAATCGCCATATCCCGTCAATGCCCTGAACCTGATGAACCAGTGAAGCCTCTGTCAATGACGACAAAATGCGATACAACGTCACGCGATCCAGTTTTATATTCGATAATATCTGCTGTATTTCGGGATGAGATAAGGGCCTGTGCGCATCCTGAAGCGCCGACAACACACAAATGCGATGTTTGGTTGATCGAAGTTTTGCTCGTTTCAACCGGTCTTCCGCCTGATGTTTTGAATCGAATGCCATATCAAAGTTCACTCAGATTTTTGGGAAACGCTTCCTGAAGACACGGCCAGCAAAGTCCCGATGTCGGAGATAAATCGTATGGCAAAACGAGAAAACTATTGGCCAAACGTTCCCGTTTCCATTGCGAACGCGTCGAAAGTCCAACAAATCTGCGTATATCACGCCGTATTTCATCATCATTCGGGTAATACCCTGCAAGATGTGTTTTTGCGAGCATAAAGACTTCTTTGGGTGACAATCGGCGAGCAATAAACCAATCGATATACGAGTCTAGTACAGGATAAGGCATCAGGTCTTTCTCGTCCGCCTGACGTGTTTCAACAGGACGTAGTTCTGCCGAAGGCGGCTGGGCTAACACTAAATCCAGCTCAGGAATCTGATGGAATTTGCAAGCCCATTCAAGCCATGATGAAACAAGTGTCTTAGGAATATTGCCAATGGGATCCAAACAACCACTCGAATCGCCATCCATCGTCGTATATCCCACTGCCGATTCAGACATATTTCCCGTCGTTAAAAGCATCGCATTATAAGCATTGGCAAGCATCCAAATGATCGATGAACGCGTTCTTGCCTGAACATTTTGAAGCGTTAAATCATCATGTTCCCAAGTCAGTGCACGTCCAATCGTCGTTTCTATCAATCCTCTGGTGATATTCGACAGTTCTGCAATTGGAATAACAGGACAATTGAAACCAAATCGTTCTGCAAGAGCAAGCGCGGCTTTTTGTGTTGCATTCGTTGATGATGCTGCACTTGGCAAATAGGCACAGTGCAATAGATTTTTCATGTGTTCGCGTACGGCATCTTCGGGTTCGCCAACATGACGCATCGCATTTAATCTAGCTACAATCACTGCAATCATCGCAGAATCTCGACCGCCAGATAATGCAAGACATAGAGAATCTGTATGCGATCGACGCAAATAGTCATGAAGTCCAAGACAAAGTGCCAGTTCCAATTCAGCAAAGACATAGTCACTATCGTCTTTTGGACAGCAACCGACTTCTTCAAACTGTGCCAAAGTCGGATCAAATGCATCCGACACTTTGTCTTCCGATGTCGTTAAAACATATTCATCAAAAGAAAATCTTGGTGAAAGCGATATGATATGACCATCCGAAATGATGTATCCACCGCCATCATATATATGTGTGCCATCATCTGAACCCAGAATATTGGCTCGTAATACCGTCAAATGATGTTCTGTCGAATATGTCAGATGGGCTTGCAAATCATCGCGAAAACGATTGATCGAAAATGACCGGCTGATAACTTCAGCACACAAGGCATTTTCCGGAATATTCGGATTATCAAGAATACTTCCCATGCAGACATACAGATTTTCAAGACCTGGGATTGTATGATCACTCCAGGGCCCAATCAGTGCGCCAAGATGCGGCTCAGCCGGACGGTCTTTATCCCATCTCGAA
>JAZRWV010000224.1:0-6885 GCA_045599925.1 Myxococcota bacterium | reverse complement strand
AGATGCTTGGTGATGAAATTGTTTCGATGAATGCGCAGGATGATTCAAAAGATAATTTAATCCAGATGGTCAATGTGGTAGACATCTGTTGTGATGGTGCTCTTGGTGTGCACGTTGCATTAAAAGAAGATAATTTGAAAGCAAGTCCCAATGAACATTGATAATGTCGAGAGGGGAGCGGCGTATTGCGAAGCAATAGCCGCGCGGGGGGAGACTTCCCCCCGAAAAAATAAAAGCGCACGCATACAGGAAGATTATGAGCGAAATAGAGAATGAATCCGTGAAAGGCCTGGAAAAACAGGAAGTTGAGGCGAAGCCGGAGACAGATGCCGAGGGGAAGCCGGCAAAGGAAGCCGAGGCAAAACCGGAGAAAAAGAAGATGTCGAATCTCGTTCAGCGTGTGATCTCGGCGGTGATTCTTCTGGTTGTATTGCTACCGTTTATTTATTTCAGCAATGATGTGGCGTGGGGCGGTTTCTGTCTGCTTGCAGCAGCGCTTGGCGGCTGGGAATTCATGAAGATTACGAATGGTCAGGAGAGTGCGGCGACGAGGACAGTCAGTCTGATTCTGTCGTTGATTCCTGCGGTCGTTGCGTGGTTTTTTGCGGGCAGTCATGCGATGTTTGCCTGTGAACAGAGCTGGCTCATCGTGGGGGCTGCCTGTGCTGTTACGGTTTGGGGCGCATTTCTGTTCAATTGTTTTCGTCCTCGCGTTATCGAACGCGCGTCGAATGTCATTACGGCAACAATTGGTTGTGCCGGCTATGTCGGTGTGACATGTCTTTTTCTTGCGCTGTTCAAACGCGATCTCGGTGATAGTGCGAGTGCGTGGATTTTTACGCTTGCCGCGATGACATGGCTTTCGGATACCGGAGCGTATTTTACCGGGCGTGCATTGGGTAAGCATAAGATGGCACCGATTCTGAGCCCTAAAAAGTCGATGGAAGGTGCCGTCGGTGGGTTTGTCTGTGCTTTGATTACTGCTTTTGTTGCGAATTATCTCGCTTTTGAGCTTCCCATCTGGCAAGTTCTTATCTTAGCCATTGTCGCGAATTTTCTCGCGCAGATGGGCGATCTCTCCGAATCCCTGCTCAAACGAAGTTTTGGTGTGAAAGATTCTGGAAATCTGATTCCGGGACATGGAGGCATGCTCGATCGCGTGGATGCTCTCATTTTCTCGGCTCCGTGGGTTTATATTTTCGCCATATTAACGGCATAAAAATACATGGCTGTCATTTATATCGTCATACTTATCGGCGTTCTCGTGTTTGTGCATGAGTTCGGGCATTACATCGCCGCGCGGATTTTCAAAGTCAAAGTCCTCAGCTTTTCCATCGGTTTTGGGCCGAGACTGGGCGGCTTTAAACGCGGCGACACGAGCTGGGATATTCGTCTGCTTCCACTTGGTGGATATGTGCAGATGTTCGGCACTGAATTCGATGACGAAGTGATAGAAAAGGATAATCCAGATTATCACAATGCCTATAACAACAAGCCCATTTGGCAGAAAGCTATCATTTGTCTCGCCGGCCCTCTGTTCAATCTCATTCTGCCGATTCCCATTCTGTTTGCTGTGTATGCTGCAACAGTGACGACGGATTTGCCTCCGAATATCGGACAGGTGCTCGACAATTCGCCAGCCATTGGCATTCTTGAACCCGGTGACGTTGTCACACATATCAATGGCGAGGAAATTCGTTACTGGACAACGCTGAGCGATGTGATTGCAGAAAATGCGGACGAAGAACTCGACATGACGATCGTTCGTGATGGAAATAAGCTCGATGTCAAGGTAACGCCTGAAGATACGACGCTTCGCGATGCATTTGACATTATGGAACAACGACGTGGACGCATCGGCATAACGCCTGATTTTGCACCTTCCATTATCGGAATCACGTCGACGACATCGCCGACTGCTCTTTATGGTTTGCAGACGTTCGATGAAATCACTTCTGTGAACGGAAAACCTGTAAACTCATATGTCGAACTTGAACAGGCGATTCGTCATCACGATGGCGAAGAATTGAAACTCGTCGCTCTTCGTCCTCACGATCTGCCGGTTGAATACGGGACAGTCAGTGTGCTGAGTCCTGTCGAAATTTCGATTCCAAAAGACATTCGAAGTTCTGCTGAACTCGGAATTTCTTCCGCCAACATGTTCCTTTCTGAAGTCGATCCGGATTCCCCGGCATCCAAAGCCGGTCTGCAAAAAGGCGACTGCATTCTCGAAATTGATGGTCACTCCGTTAATCTTTTCCGGTCATTTGTCGATAAACTCACCCAGAAATGGGAAGAACCGCATGAACTGACTGTTCGTCGCGGAAATGATGTTTTCAAGACGACGATTCAGTTGGAAAAACTGACAATTATCGGCGAATTTCAGGAAGAAGTTCCGATGATTTATGCCGGGTTTTATCATAAAACACCGATTGTTGCCCCGGGAACCGTCGAAAGAACAATGGGGGATCGGCTGTCTTATGCAGGAAAATCATCCGTAACGATGACGGTAAAGGCGTCGACATTGCTCGTCGTTTATGTCGTTCGGATGTTCCAGGGGCGCGTATCGACGAAAGCCCTCGGCGGCCCCATCATGATCGGACACATGGCTTCAAAAGCTGGTGCGGAAGGCATCGAAACATTCCTTCGCATGCTGGCTGTCATTTCGATTAATCTGGGTATTCTCAATCTCATTCCCATTCCATTGCTCGATGGTGGGAAGCTCGCCATTCTCGGCGTTGAAGCTGTCAAACGCGGTCCGATTTCAATGCGGGCCCGTCAAATCATTGCCTATATTGGTTTGGCAATGGTGATTCTGCTCCTCATGCTCGCGTTTAAAAATGACATCGAACGCATGTGGAACCTCTTTTTCTCTTGATTTGTTGTTGAAATGATCTCACCCGATTCACTTATTTTGTCGCTTGATACGGCGACACCTGTTCAGTCGCTCGCGATTGTTCGCGGGCAAAACATTCTGTTCGAAGCTTTTTGTCGTTCACAGATGAAAGACGGTCCGGGACTGCTTTCACTCGTGGATGCTGCACTTCATCATTGTGAACTCAAACTTGCCGATATTGATCGCTTTGTCGTTTCTCGCGGTCCGGGGGCGTTTACCGGCCTTCGCGTTTCTATGGCAATGCTCAAATCTCTGGCTTTGACACTCGACAAGCCGCTTTATGCGGCTTCATCTCTCGAAGCCATTGCGTACGATGCTCTTCCTGTGAATGCCGTCTTTGCTTCCTGTATCGATGCCCGTCGTGGTGAAATCTATACGGCATTTTATGGATGGAAAAATGGGAAAATTGAGAGCCTTTCAGATGAAATGCTTGTAAAACCTGAAGAGTTTGTTGCCTATGTCAATCGCGTTTATCCGGAACAAGACGTGGTCTGCGTCGGACCCGCTTTCCCGAATTACTCGAAAAAACTGACGGCTCTCTGTTCTCGGCTTATTGTGCGTTCAGCCAATGTTCGTGCTGCAATGCTGGCTCGCATCATCCTCGATAGATTCCCGAATGAACAGCCCGATGTGCCTCTCGAAGCACTCGAACCCAAATACATCCGGATGGATGACTTTGAACTTCCAAAACCCTTTGATTTTTCGCAGCCCGGCCAGTTTCGTGCCGATAAATAACTTTTGAATGCCGCTATACCGGCCTTTTCCATGACAATCTCTCAATGAATCCTAAAATCCTTAAATTTGTTGTAACAGGACTCATCGTTCTGTTTGCTGTTTTCTTCGATCAGTGGACCAAAAACTGGGCCGACACAAACCTCGCAAATCCGCATTTTCCCGAACATACGGTTTCTGTGACGGTTGATAATGCTGAAGTGACGCCAACCCTCGAAAAACTCGTGGATACGAGGTATCCGAATAATACCAACTCTAAAAATCAGCAAATAGCCTGGTCTGCCGTGCGTGATGGTCAGCATTTGAATCCGTCGGATACGCTTCAAAATGGCGATGTCGTTGAATTTGGAAACGTGAGCCTGACGGTCATCGAAAATCACGTTGAATATATTTATGCACGAAACAAAGGTGCTGCCTTTAGTTTTCTGGCCGATAAACCCGACACGTTCCGCTCCATTTTCTTTGGGATTACTGGAGTTTTAGCTGTTATTCTGATTCTGGTTTTCATTGGCCGATCTTCCTGGAAGAAAAATAAATCCTTGATTATTGCACTCGCCATTATTCTCGGAGGTGCGCTTGGAAATATCATCGATCGCGTTCGACTCGGATATGTTATCGACTTCGTGAGCTGGTATATTAATATCATTAAATATACCTGGCCGACGTTTAATGTTGCGGATGTCTTTGTTTGCGCCGGTATTGCTTTCCTCATCCTCGATATGATTGTTCAAAGCGTCGTGGAAAAAAAGGCCAAAAAGGCTGTGGCTAATGAGAGTAAGTCTGCGGATGTCGAAACGGATAAGAAAGATGAAGACGAGAAGGCTTCTGCATGAAATTGGGTGAGCCATCCTTGCCTTGCGGCTACGGATTGGCTGAGCCGGCTATTTCATACGCCGGCTCAAATGCGGCTATCGCTTCGCGGTACGCCGCATTTTCTTTTCTTTGTTTTGAGTTTATAATGGCAAAGATATGTATCCGGTATTGATTGGCGAAGGCATCTGGGCTTTGCCTTCTTATTTTACAATGGTGATGCTCGGGTTCTTCATCGGTTCTCTAATGTTGCGCCGCGAAGCGATTCGAACGGGGTTTGATCCCGTTAAAACGATCGACCTCTGTTTTGCGCTTGTCATTGCGAGTATTGTCGGGGCTCGCATTGCGCATATTTTATTCGATGGCTTTTTGATGGACTATGTCTGGCTTTGCTTTGATCCGAACGAGCTGGCGCAGCATCTTCCGAATGGCTCTTCATGTACGGATTCAGCCCAGTGCCTTTCTGCTCAAAATAAGGGCTACAATATCGGTGCAAACTGCATTGAAGGCAATTGTATTCCGGATCGGGACTGTCTTCGGCCGTTTATGTTTTGGGCCGGTGGACTGACGTATTACGGCGGCTTTATTCTTGCTGTTGCTACAGCATTGTTCCTCGCCCGGCGCTGGAAATGGCCGTTTTTAAAGCTGTCTGACAATGCCGCGCCGATTATTGCCATGGGACTCGCTTTCGGACGAATGGGGTGTTTTCTGGCTGGATGTTGTTTTGGAAAAATCACGGATGTTCCCTGGGCTGTTCGTTTTCCGCAGTATTCCGATGCATGGAAACGACATCGAGAAACCGCTTATGATGCGCTAGTGGCACAACACGAACAGATTGGTGAGTGGCTTTCTCTTCCTGTACATCCCACCCAGCTTTATGAACTCTTCGGGGCACTCGCAATTTTTATTTTCCTTTGGGTTACGCGTAAAAATGTAAAATATGAAGGACAAAAACTCTCAATTCTGCTCATCGCGTATGGAATTTTACGGTTTGTCATTGAGTTCTGGCGCGATGATGACAGAGGCGGTGTGTTGCTTTCGACGTCTCAATGGATTAGTATTCCCCTCATCATTTTGGGTGTCATTCTCATCATTCGTGGTCGAAAAAAAGCATTGACGCTATAAAACCATAATGGTACACAGATAAATACCCCCCTGCGATAATCTTTGATTATCGCAGCCCCTGCGGCGTTTTACTTCCCCCGGTGAAACGCCGCGTTTTTGTTTTTGCGGCTGTATTGACTAGGTTTTGAGAGTTTGGTCCAATGAATAAACATGCTCCATCCGATTCCACACTCCTGAAAACAACCCGGGGGTATTTGCTCATTTCTCCTCAGAATGCTGTTTATTGTGCTGTTCATGAGGATGAGCATGATGTCGTTTCTGACTGGCTTAAACATCCTGAACTTCAGTTGCCCGGGGAGCTTGAAAAACGCATTCGGGAACATGGATTTTTCGATGGACCAAGACCTTTTCGACCTAAACATCGATTGATTCAGTTTCAGGTTACAAATGCCTGTAACCTGAAATGTGCCTATTGCAGTGCTGAATCTGGTTGTGCAAGAACGAATGAAATTACGCTTGAGGATGTCAAAAAAGCCATTGATGAAGCCATTGAGGTCATTCCCGATATAGACGTGTCCTTTACCGGTGGTGAACCGCTCATCGTTCCATGGATTTTTGAGGCAATTGATTACGCATTATCCCGCGTTAAACGCGTTGGACTTTTGAGCAATCTTTTGTTGACCAAATCGCATCCCGAATTGCTTCAGAATCTCGTCTGTCGCATGAAAAACGAAAATTTCCAGGTGCAGATGAGCTTTTCCGGCGTTGATCGCGAGGTGTGTAACAGGCTTTCCGGGCGCGATTGTTATGATGATGGCATTGAAATCGTTCAAAAACTTGCGGAAAATGGTGTTTTCCCGAAGATCGATTTGATGATGAGTGCTCCGGATGCTCAGGCAAACATTGATGCATTTGCTGAATTCAGACATGCACTTCCCGAAAATATCGAATTTTCGGTCGGGCTTTTGTATCCGTGTGGTCGAGAAAAAGGAGAGCATATCTTCAAAAATCGTGATGATGTGGAGTCATTTTATGACGATGTGACATTTGAAGGTGGCGTTAGCATTCCGGCTCAAATGCAAAAGCCTGTGACTGAGCAGCGAAAAGCCTGTTCCTGCGTCGAAAATGAAAATCTGTTTATTCGCAGTGACGGGCAGATTTTTTCGTGCTTTAAACTGGTTGAATGCTATGGAAATATCCGCGAGGGCATTCAGAATGTTGTCAAAAGGCGGCGCAAGGAAGGCGTGATGGCGGTTCAGATTCCGTTATGTCATAACTGTCCGTTTGTAAACTTGTGTGCGGCTGGATGTCGTGCGGACAACATTATTTTAACCGGGGATAAATAAGCTCCGATTTGTGGGGCCTGGCGTAAGGATTTGATT